>UQMA01000009.1 GCA_900542055.1 uncultured Azospirillum sp.
TTTCCGCGAGAGGTTTTTCTTATGCTAAAAATAAAAAATATTCTCAAAATAAGTTTGATTTATTTTTACAAAGTAACTTCACAAAAATTTCAGATAACCAACATTTATTGACAAAACACACCAAACGACTTATATTTCTTTTAAATATTAATCATTAACTCATTATTGTATGAACAAGAGAAAACCTGTTTACGCCAAGAATCATCAAGAGAGATTCGGCGTAGAAAAGCGTACTAAAAACGATTCTGGCGCAGAGCTTTTTGCCAATATAGCCACTTTAGACGAGTTGTGTCGGTCTGCTGATTTACAATTAAAACTTTATCTAACCGGCGACTTGCCTTTAATACGCAACTTTTTTGAAGAAGGCGGCTGTTTCCTGCAAAAAGTGCAAAGACAGATAACCAACGATAATAACATAGAAATGTTAGATCTGTTTCTCCGCTATTGGGAATATATTCCAACAGAGCGCAGTTATATGATAAAACAAGCTTCTATGGAATTTATCGAGCATTATCTGGCTGCCAAATCTCTTGGAACCCAAGGAGAAGACTTTGCACGCAACGCACGTTTCCCCAAGGAATTTGTAGCCCGCTATGCACATCTTCTCAACGCAAAAGCCAAAGCTATATGCCGAGGTTTTCGCAAAATTGAAGTAGAATAAACAAGCAAAAGACATCAGCCCATGCTGATGTCTTTTTTGTGCCGGTTAAATTATTTATCTTCCGCATGCAAATCAATATGACAATTTTTACAAAGCATAACGCAGTTCTCAACTGTTGTTTCTCCGCCATCGGCAAAAGTCTTTTTATGGTGTCCGTCAAGCTCTTTTAAAGAAAAACATTTATGACAGCAAGCACATTTTTTACCCTGATTTTCATAAGCCTGCTTTTGCTGCCTTTCACTAAAGGCACGGTGCCAAATCAAACTACGATCATTTGACAGACAATATTCATAAAAACCTTTTTTCTTCAAACCATCAGGCTCAACTTCATACAAGCCATATAGATAATCAAGTTTTTCCTCTATTTTGTTTCTATCATACACCTTATTATGATATTTATTGTAAAGGATACCCCAATCACAACCTTTCATATCAGAACGATAAGTGCTGAAAGTGTTTTTAACCCAATCAATTACATTTTTAAAATAGTCAATTAAATCATCTGCATTTTCATCAAAACGATGTTTTCCCATATAATCTTTAATTTGCAAATATTCATTCGGTTCTTTATCAATCCGCCAATTAAGCGCCAATTCCAATAATAACTGACGATTTGCTTTTTCTCCTAAATTTCCCATATCTCCCAAAGATTTATCCGCTGAAAGGCTTAATAATGTTTTTCTGTCATCATTATCATAATAAGAAATGTTTATAGCTTCATTATTGTTTTTCTTAGAAAAGAAATATTTAACCGCCGTCAACCACTGTCCCGTATAATTAGCATTCAATAATTCTTGATTTGTCATTTGTTTGCCGGCAATATTTATGGTGTGGAACCAATCTAATTTCTCATCATCAGTACCTTCACAAACATATATTTGCAAGCGATAATTCAAAATTTGCTGTTGCTTTTCCACGGATAAACCTGCAAAGGTTTGAGTGTTTTTACCATTAAAATCAATTGCTATCGGATTGCCGAAACCATCATCATTGGTAATAAATTGGCAAATTGAAATCAGTCGCTGCTGCCCGTCAATAACCTCATAAGTTCCATCAGGATTTATGGCCCAATACATACTGTTCAGCGGCATATTATTATAAACAGAAAGCATAACTCTGTCTCTGTCATCGGGATTATAAACAAAAGCCCGTTGATAAGCCGGTCGCACATTCAGCTTTCCACCATAAGCAACAACGCCTTTTTCCCCGTTATCTTTATATCCATTAACTAGTTCTCGAATAGTGATATGGGGTTGAGTCGTTTTCATAGTCATATTAATTTTTCCTTTTAATTAGAATTCTTAAATACTTTGATTTTCCATTTATTTCCGTTAAATGAATATGATTTGCTTTCGCCCAATCATTAATTTCTGCAACATCTAAAATTGTGTAACGATTCAAGCCGTCAATAATGTCAAATTGTTCTGGATTATATTTATCAATAAAGGTTATAGGCACCCCCATTACACCAAAATAGTCCACAGGAATATCACTTACTTTATCTACATTTATGGCATCGTAATTGTCATAATGAGGATACATATCCTCATAACCATAATATTTTTTGCCGGTATGCAAAAACTCTTTTCTTTTACTGGTTTCAAGGTTGGTATACCATCTGGTCAGACCTGTAACTTTTTTGGTTGGTTCGCCTTTATATATAAAATCACTTGGCGAATTATACCCTAACCAAACCTTATTACTTTGCACTAAAGAAAAGACCTCTTTGTACGATAAAGCATTTTTATTGCCGATAATCAAAAACTTCTTTCTATATTTCACCAATTGCGCCACATATTCGCGAAACAGCGAAAAAGGCGGGTTGGTAATAACAATATCTGCTTGTTTTAAGAGCTCTATACATTCAGAACTTCTAAAGTCGCCATTGCTATGCATTGGAATTTCAGCAATGTCTTCAAAACAAATAATACCGTCACCGGTGTTGTCTTTATCCAAAACATACATTGTCGATGTTTGTTTATCTTTTTCATAATGGGTTGCAATCACTTTTTTGATTTGAAAAGCTTCAAAATTATCAGCCAGATATTTCAAAAAATTAGATTTCGGAGTGCCTAGACCTATGCCGTTGTGATCATCGCAATTGCAATAAATTATTTTGTTCTTAAAATATTTGGCATAATTAACCAGTTCTTTTTTGATATCTTCATAACCGGTATAAAATTCATCATCTTTATTCCCATCGGCAGCACGTAAATTTTTATTTCCCATCAGCCATTTTCCAATAAAAAATCGCCTTCGGTGTAAAAGGCGACTGGAAGCTGAAAACTACTCTGTGGAATAGCGGGCATATTAATCTAAATTGGCATAAGCATACACTTATCCCATATATAAACTTATTAGCCTCCTTCCAGTCATAAGACCAGAAGGAGTTTTACGCCAATGGTACTTGGCAACCACAGATGAGGTTTTCAGTCCTCGGGGCAGACACCAACCTGCCTTAAAAATAATGTTAATTGATAAGAAATAAAAAGCAAGATAAAAATAAATATTACGCCTTATTCCACCCTTTTGCCGCTCTTGACCACAGTCTGCCGTCATTACCATCCGGATAAACAACAATTCCGCCGATTGTCGGTTTTCGGCATCCGGTTATTTTAGGATTCGAAAAAGCAATATTTTGCAAACGGCAGCGCGCCATATCTGCAAAAATACGGGCTTCCATAAATTTTCCGTTATACCCGAATTCATCAGACCATTGAATTTTCGCTTGAGGATTTTTAATTTTTTCAAAAATTTCTTTATGACACGGCAAAACCTCAGCTTGTCCGTGCACCAAGTTTTTGAAATCATCGAAAATAAGCGGATTATTCCAACCGCCGCCAAACACCAAAAAATAATCGGGCGTTTTTACGGGAAAATATTTCATACTGTATACCATTATATAAGCACTGAAAAACTCAGCCGTTCTCAATCTGTCTGCAAACGAAATACTTTTATCTTTCAGACTGTTCGGTAAAACATACCATGCCGGATCTGATGATTTCGGCGGATTTTTAAGAATAAAATTATCTCCGTTATCAGTCAAAACACTATGTTCAAAAAAATCGGCAAGCAGATTAAATCTGATTTTTCCTTCTTTGCCGTATTTTCCGTCAAAATCACAGTTTTCACTCTTTTCGCTTTTAACCAACAAATCGGCAAAATGATTAAAAGGACCGCAGTCAAAGCCAAAAACTTTATTTTCATAGACAACAGCAAGATTTCCCGTATTGCCGCCATTGCAAAAAACAACCGGAAAAATATTTTTATTTTTCAAACCTTCAGCCAAATGAAAATTGTGCATAGGAGCCAAAGGCGCCCCTTCACCGCCGTTCATAATGTCGTCGGATCTGAAATCAAAGACAACAGGTATCTGCGTTAATGTGCTTAGCATCTGACCGCTACCTATTTGCAATGTATTGGGTTCTTGTTTCTTTCCGGCAATGGAAGGCGGAAAATGATAACAGGTTTGACCATGAAAACCGATAGCCTTGATTTTTTTGCGCTCAATATGATTTATAGACAACATTTCATTAATCGTTTCTGCAACCAAATTTACATAAGCATTGTGCAGATTAAGAAAAAAAAGTTTATCACAGCTATATATTTTTTCTATATTACCCTCGTTATCCTTCAATTTTTGCTTTAAAATACGAAAACCGTCGGCAATATATTCGGGAATATTTTTTGAATAAGCGCATATATCGGATATTTTTTTCCCATTAAAATCCGTTAGAACAACATCCACGGCATCTAATGAGTTGCCGGTCATGACTCCAATGCACAAAAAATCGTTTTCCATATTTTCCCTTTTGTTTTTTCAAAGTTTAGTCAGATTTTTTTATATTGACAATACAATATTTTACCCTTATAAAAAAGCTACAAAAAACCGAGAACTCTGCTTTTGCGGAGCTTTAAATAACTATAATAAACCGGAGAAAAAACAATGAAACGTACTTATCAGCCTTCAAAAATCGTTAGAGCACGCCGTCATGGCTTCCGCGCTCGCATGGCAACTCAGGGCGGCCGCAAAGTTTTAGCAGCCCGCAGAGCTAGAGGACGCGCTAAATTATCTGCCTAACATATTGAGGCTTTAGGCAAATGCCTGCTTTTTCGTTACTAAAAAAACGCCGCGATTTTGTAAGAATAACAAAATCTGGCGAATCAGTTCCGACACATACCTTAGTTCTTCAAGCTGCTCCGAGCAAATCGGAACAATTGTCGGGTGAGGCAAGAATTGGTTATACCACAACAAAAAAAATCGGAAAAGCGCATGTCAGAAATCGTTGTCGTCGCAGACTTCGCGCTGCGGCGGCATTATTTTTTGCCGAACATGCTTTGCCTGATTTCGATTATGTTATAATTGCAAGATACACAACAGCCGAAGCCAAATTTTCAGCTATTTGCAAAGATCTCTGTTATGCGTTAAAAAAAATAAACCGCAAATTTTTTCCTCAGGAACCGGAAAATGATGAACAAAATAATCCGTCTGCCGTTTCTGCTGCTGATTAAATTTTATCAAAAAGTGATTTCCCCTTTACTGCCGAATGTATGCCGATATCAGCCGAGTTGTTCGCAATATATGATTGAAGCGATAGAAATTCATGGAGTTATAAAAGGAATTTATTTAGGAACAAAACGTATTCTTCGCTGTCACCCATGGGGAGGAAGCGGCTATGACCCTGTTCCTCCGAAAGATAAACATAAAATTTGATAAAAACTTGCATTAGCTGCAAATACTGTTATATTCGTTACAAATTCAATAAAATCAATAGGGTTATATTTTCAAATGAAAGATGAGCTAAAAAGTTTTTACACGGCCGTAATTTTATCATTGGCCATTATTTTCATCAGCAACTATTTGTTTTTCAATAAAAAACAACCAGATATTCAAAATGAACAGCAAAACGCACCGGTACAAACTATTGAAAAAAATAAAGATGAAGCTGAAGGAAATAAACCGGCTGTTTCTTTATCTGTAGACGATGCTTTGCAGATATCAAAACGCGTTAACATAGAAAATGACGTTATAAAGGGCTCAATGCGTATTTCTGGTAACCGTATTGATAACTTATTGTTGAAAAAATACAAACAAACCATAGAAAAAGACAGTAAAGATGTTGAGTTATTCGCACCGGCAAAAACCGCTAACCCTTATTATGCCGAATTTGGATGGCTTGCAAACAACAAAAATATAAAAGTACCGAATACAGACACTCTTTGGACGGTAAAAGGAGAAAAACTTACCCCTCAGTCTCCTGTCGTTTTGGAGTGGAACAATGGCGAAGGCTTAACTTTTATCACCAAGATTTCTTTAGATAAAAATTATATGTTCAGCATTGATCAATCTGTTGAAAACAATACCAAGCAAACTGTGACTCTCTTTCCTTACGGATTAATCGCCCGCTCGCAAGAAAAAGCACCGACAAGCAGTGTTGTTCACGAGGGACTTATCGGCGTATTTGACAAACAGCTTGAAGAAATCAAATATTCCGACCTTTCAAAAGAAAACAAAACTTTTAATGCTCAAAAAGGCTGGTTTGGTTTTACCGACCGTTATTGGTTATCAGCAATTACTTTCAATTCTGAAAAGCCTGCTAATATAAAATTCAGCCAAAACGGCTCTGTTTATCAAACTGACTTTGTAGGCGCACCTATAACCATTGCTGCCGGAAGTGTTGGAAATACACAGGAAATGCTGTATGCCGGCGCAAAAGAAATAAAACTTCTCGATAACTATACAGACAAATTGAATATTGAAAAATTTGACCTCGCCGTCGACTTTGGTTGGTATTACTTTTTAACCAAACCATTTTTCTACATATTGGATTATTTGTATAACCTTATTGGCAATATGGGATGGGCTATTTTATTGTTTGCAGCTTTGCTGCGGCTGGTTATGTTCCCAATCGCCAACAAATCGTATGAAAATATGGCAAAAATGAAAAACATTCAGCCTAAACTAAAAGAACTGCAAGAAAAATTTGCTGAAGATAAATTAAAGCTTCAGCAGGAAACTATGCTCTTATACCAAAAAGAAAAAATTAATCCGGCTTCGGGTTGCTTGCCCATGTTTATACAAATTCCGGTATTTTTCTCATTGTATAAAGTATTAAACATAGCCATTGAAATTCGTCAGGCGCCTTTTATCGGCTGGATTAAAGACCTTTCTGCTCCCGACCCTATGGTTCTTTCGGCATGGACGCATTTACCAATCCCCGGATTTTTAGATATTGGCGTATGGCCGATTGTTATGGGAATTACAATGTTTATTCAACAAAAAATAAGTCCGGCTCCGACCAATAAAGATCAAGCCCGCGCATTTGCTCTCTTACCGCTCATTTTTACTTTTATGATGGGACATTTTGCCGCAGGTTTGGTAATATACTGGTCGTTCAGCAATCTATTGTCGATTGTTCAACAAAGAGCCATTATTATAAAAAACAAAGGATAAAATTATGCAAACCGAAACCCTGCGCTATACAACCGAAGAAATTACAAACGGTAAAAAACTTTTTACCGCTGAATGCAGTTTTATGCTCGGGGTTGCCGGTTTAAATCAGCTTCCGCCTGATAATATTTTGGGAGAAATAGCTTTTGCCGGACGTTCGAACGTAGGAAAATCAAGTTTGATTAACGCTTTAACCGGACGCAAAACTTTGGCGAAAACCTCAAACACTCCTGGCCGCACACAGCAACTAAACTATTTTAATCTGGCAAATAAACTGTACATAGTTGATATGCCGGGGTATGGTTTTGCGCAAGCTCCTGATGCAATGGTAAAAAAATGGCAAAAAATGATTTTTGCATATCTTCAGGGTCGCGTTAATCTCAAAAGAGTGTTTTTATTGATTGATTCTCGTCATGGTATAAAAAAAGTCGACAAAGAAATTATGGAAATGCTCGATAAAGCTGCAGTTAATTATCAAATAATTTTAACAAAATCCGATAAAATCTCAGCTGTTGAATTGGCAAAAACCATTACAGAAACCAACAAAATCTTAAAAGACCATGCAGCCGCCCATATTGACATCATAGCAACCAGCTCCGAAAAAGGACGCGGCATAGACGAATTACGCGCTGAAATAGCCCGTTTGGCTGATTAATTTTTAGACAAAATCATTGTTTATTATCCAAAATTTTGCTAATATAATCTCATAAAAAAACTTTATAACTTTAAACAAAGGAAAAACAATGGATAAAGACGACGAAAATAAGCGCGGTATGGTAATAATGGATATTGACGGCGTGATAAATAGTTTTTCGAATCGTCGCTTTTATCTCTCATTTGTTTATAAAAGTATCAAAAATCTCGCTAAAATCCGCGGGCGGCGAGCGTTAATGCAGCAGCTTCCCAAACTTCGCAAATCGGGCGGTCCGAATGCTCTGTTTTGCTTTATCAGAAATTATTGCGGCGATGAAAAGACATTTAATCAATATAACAAAAAATTGGTTAATGATTTAAATTTCGATTTAATTTCTCCAGATCCGTCTTTACGCTCTTTTATGAAAAGACTAAATAAACACGGCGATATTATTGTTCGCAGCGATGGATTAAGCTCAATAGCCGGAGCAGTATGGCAGAGGGTTATAGAAAACAAACCTTCTTCTGAAATAAAAAAAGACATTCTCAAACCGGAAACGCTTCCTTCTTATACCGAGACGTCGTTTGAAGGCAAAAAAATATCTTTCAGCGGTATAGAAGACAACAACCTAAAATTAAAAACCGATATTGAAAGTTGGAAGACATTTGCGCAAAAATATGATTTTGACATAAAAAAATCGGTTTTAATTGATGACAGCCGCAGCAATGTCAGAATCGGAAAAGCTTTGGGTATGACCACTGTGCGCATCAGTAAACTTGACAGCTTTTTACAAGGAACACCCTTTAAAAACATAATGGCACGCAGTTTATCCGATATTTTAGGTGCCAGAATGTCTGAAACCCTGAAACATTGCCAAATTGCATACGGTGACAAAGTAGATGTTAAAACTTTATTTAAAACATTGCTGGAAAAAACTTCCGCTTTTAATCCAAAATTTTTACACCGCAGTTATGAAGGAAGATAAAAAAAGATATAAAAAAACAGCCTCTCAGGGCTGTTTTTTTATAATTGGCGCACTCGGCGGGATTCGAACTCACAACCTTCTGATCCGTAGTCAGATGCTCTATCCAATTGAGCTACGAGTGCAATATTTGCGTTACGGATACTTTAATACATTCTTTTATTTTTTTTTGCAAGTAAAATTTAAACAAATTTAATTTTTTTCTGCTATTTTCTTTTCTTGAGCTTATTTTGTTACGTTTTACAGCAAAATTGTCTTTACAATAATATATAAAAGTGTAAAAAAACATTAGGTTAGAAATTTAATTTTTTTGATATAAAGGTAGTTATACAAATGAAAAACGTTGCTATGAAAGTATTTGCCGCATTTTGCGCTTTGGGATTGACCGGATGCGCCTCCGATGATGCGGGAATGTTTCCGTCGCTCTTGGGATCGGATGCCCAAGAAAACATATATGCCGACAAATCCAATGTTGTTAATGGTTCTTATACAGGAACCTTTGTTGGTCAACGAGTCGCAGCGTTCAGACAAGAATTAAGCCAAATTAAGCAAGCCGAAAAATCAAGCGAAAAAATGTTGGAAAAAATAAATGCTAATATTTCCAATAACGCTTCTCTTTACCAAAAAACAATTTCAACGGTTGAAAACAAACTACAGGCAGGAACAACCCCCGGAAACCCGAATATGTATGCTATGCTTCAACAAGCTCAGGATAACGTACAAAATATGTTTACAAACGCCAATGCTTTAGACAACCTTTCAACCAAAACTGCTACAATTCTGACCTCTATCAACTATTTAGAAAATTCTATTGCCGCTGCGTTCAACATCTCAGGTGCTGTTGATGAAGATCACAAACAATTGCGTGAATTGCAAAACGAAGCAATGACTGTTGCTCAAAAAGCAGCTGCTCTTAATGAAACAGTCAGCAATGCAGCAAGCTTCCAACAGCAAACTGCCATTCAATCAAGTCAGGAAATCAATGCATTGCATGAAAGTGTTAAAAACGGTACAAATACGTTCAAAGTTATTCAACGCCCTGTAATGCAGCGCAGCACCGGATACGCTCCTATTGTTCCTATTACACGCTCGGCAAAACCTTTTAAAACAGTTTCAAAAAAAGCCTCTGCTCCGATTGCAAACGGATTACCTTTGTTTTCAGTACGTTTTAACGATTCGAATGTAAACTATAAAGAAGGTTTGAATACAGCTATAAAATCCGCTTTGAATCGTAAACCTAATGCCACATTTGATATTGTTGCCATTTCTGATTCAAACGGACAAAATAAAGCTCAGCAATATGCTTCAAATATTTTCAATGAAGTTGTCAAACTTGGTGCAAACGCTGGAAATGTTAGCTTAAACGCCCGTATCAGTGAAAAAACTCCGGTTGCAGAAGTTCAAATATTCGTAAAATAAAAATTGAATTAGATCCATAAAAAACGCCGATTTCACGGCGTTTTTTTTATTGTTTGCTTAACATTAAATGTTATCCTGAACAGCAAATTTTGCCGTGCTGTATTGTATAAATCGGCATACATCGAATCTATATTCGAATCGCTCAAAAAACATTTAACAAAATTAATCTTTTCCCAAATTAGTTTCTCTATTAACATACATAGCCATAATAATGCCGAAACTCGCCATCACGGAAAGCATAACTGTTCCGCCGTATGAAATCATGGGCAAAGGAACTCCGACAACAGGAATAAGCCCCAAAACCATTGATATATTTATAAAAATATAAAGAAAATAGTTAGTAGCCAGTCCGATTATCGTAAGTTTACCAAAATAGCTTGTCGTTTTAAGCGCAAACATATAACTGTAAAATAAAATCAGGAAATTTATAATAACAACCAGCAAAGCGCCTATAATGCCAAATTCTTCCGAAAGCATTGTAAATATAAAGTCCGTATGTTTTTCCGGCAAAAAATTCAAATGGCTTTGTGTACCGTTTAAAAAACCTTTGCCAAACATACCTCCGGATCCCAAAGCTATTTTTGACTGCATAATATGATACCCTGCCCCCAAAGGATCGCGTTCCGGATTCAAAAATGTCAATACACGCTGCCGCTGATAATCATGCAAAAAATGCCATGCTACCGGCAATAGAGCCAAAACACCGCCGCCGACAGCCACAAATTTCCACAATTGTACACCGACAACAAACAAAATAACTCCTGTCGTAAACAGCAGCATCAAAGCCGTACCCAAATCAGGCTGCATCATAATCAAACCAGCCGGAACAAAAGCCATAAGCAACGGCGGAATAATGCCTGAAATTGTTTCTATATTTTGCAGAGTTGTTGAATGAAAATATTTAGCCAATGCCAAAACTAAAGCTATTTTCATTAACTCAGAAGGCTGTAATTTTATAAAACCAAGATTAATCCAGCGGGTAGCTCCCATCCCCGTATGCCCTGCAACTTCAACGACTATCAGCAAAAAAAGCGAGATAAAATAAAAGTAATAAGCATAATGCAAAAAAGCTTTAATATCTGTTATGGTCAGCGCAAACATCACCGTAGCACCCAGCGCAAAACGAACAGCATGTTTAACTGCCCAAACGTTCCAATTACCATTTGCAGCAGAATAAAGCATTAAAACACCAACACCTGCCAATAGAAAAATAAAAAAGAAATATGTCAAATTAAGATTATACAGCTTTTCTTTAAGTGTTAGATTCGGGTTACGAAAACCTGTTTTGTAAAATTTATACATTTTATTTTTTCTCCTCTTCCAACATCAAAGCTTCTTTTAATAATTTAGAAGCAATAGGAGCCGCCACAGTTGAACCGCCGCCGCCGTGTTCAACCAAAACAGCTACGGCATACCGCGGATTATTATGCGGAGCATACCCCACAAACAACGCATGATTGCGATATTTCCAAGGTTGATCTTCCTGTTTAATAATACCGGTTTGGCGTTCCTGTAAAGAAATTCTCTTTACTTGCGTTGTTCCCGTCTTACCGCACATTTTTTGCCCTTTATAATCAAACTGAGACATAAGCGCTGTTCCTCCGGCACGATTTACAACACTGCACATACCCTCTTTAACCAAAGCCATATAAGCCGGATTAATCCCCATATTTTTATATTTTTGTATTTGTTTTCGACTTACAGGCGTAAGACTGGGTTCAACCATAACGCCCCCGTTTGCTATTCGTGCTGTCATAACAGCCAATTGCAAAGGCGTTGTTAAAATATAGCCTTGCCCTATTCCGGCAATTAAAGTTTCACCGCCCTGCCATGGAGATTTTAAATTTGCCAGTTTCCAAGCTTTATCAGGAATAATTCCTGCTTTTTCATCATCAAAATTCAAAGCGGTCGGCGCACCCAGCCCAAAACGTCGAGCCATCGCAGCAATACGGTCTATACCGACTTTTTGTGCAATTTCATAAAAGAAAATATCACATGAGTGCTGTAAGGCTTCCACCACATTTAACGTGCCATGTCCTTGTTTTTTCCAACAATGAAACAAATGATTGCCCAAATTCATCTTTCCATAACAGCTTACCGTCGTATCTTTGGTTATTACTCCGGCTTCGAGAGCGGCTAAAGCAACAATCATTTTAAATGTTGACCCTGGAGAATAACGACCGGCAATCGCTTTATTTATTAAAGGCTGCTTTTCATCATACAAAAGTTTGCTGTATAAATCTTGACTGACACCTTGTACAAAATCATTGGAATCATAAGAAGGCATTGAAATAAAAGTCAAAATTTCACCGCTGTTAACATCCATCAGCACCGCTGCACCGCTTTGTTCACCAAACAAATCATAGGCTTTTTGCTGCAATCTGCTGTCGATGGTCAATTGCAATTTTTCGCCGGCAGTTCCGTCTTCTCTTTCTATTTCTTTCATAATACGGCCAACTGCATTGACTTCCAATTTCAGATTACCCCCCTTGCCCCGCAGCTGATGTTCGTATTTTTTTTCTAAACCTATTCTGCCGATTTTAAATCCGGGGGTTTCAAGCAGAGGATCACTGTCTTCTTTCAAATCTTTTTCCGAAACAGCGGCCACATAGCCGAGAACATGCGACATTTGCTTGCCGAAAGGATAATCACGGCTTAAACCATCATCAACAATAATCCCCGACATTTCTGACGTTGCCAACAAAATACGGGACACATCTTCCCAACTAAGTCCTTCTTTGAGTTTTATAGGAACAAATCGGCGATAACGTTTCAAATCACGATACACACGCGCTTCTTCTTTTTCACTTAACGGCATAATTTTTTTAAATTTATCAAGCGTCTGAGCAACATTATTTGTTTGTTCGGCAACCAACATAGCCTGAAAATTTTGTTTATTGTTTGCAACAGGCACCCCGTTACGATCCAAAATAACACCGCGCGGAGGAACCAAAATTCGCGCTGAAATACGATTTTCATCAGATAAGGTCCGATATTTATCGGCTTCGTAAACCTGCAAAAAATAAAGTCTGACAACAATAACCATCAACAAGATAATTTGAATGGCACCCCATATCAAAGTTCTGTAAATCAAAACTTTGCCTTTGCTGTTATCCCTGTTCATAAATTGTCATCCTGCAAACAACTGTTAACTACCAAAGCATTAATTCCGCCTACAACCGGATAAAGAGCCACACTCAGCAGATATGAAAAAAATACCGCTTTAATCGGTAAAAATTGAGTGTAATAAACAGAAATAACCAACCAACCGCAAAAAAGAACTATCGGCATTAAAAGCATTAATCCCACCCATAAAATTTCGAAATTTTTTTCTGTGATATATTTAGCAAGATGCGTAACCAAAACAAACATCACCAAATATAAAAAGAGATAAAACCCCATCGGAGAAACCGACAAAATATCGCTGACCACGCCTAAAATAAAAACAGACCACACATTGAACAAATCAGGACGATAAACAGCCCAAAAATAAACACACATAACTCCAACTAAAGGTCTGGCATTTGCCCCTATATCCGAGCGCAGAGGAATAAAAAGAAGCATTATCCATAACACAGACACAAATAAAGGCAATCCTTTCAAAACCCAGTTGCTGACTGTTTCACGCCAATTTTCTCTCATTTAGCGCATATCCTCATAAAGTTCTTTAGCCGGATCAGGCAACTTGTAATCCACAATCATCACATATTCTACACGGCTCAAATTGTTGGCCGGTTTAATTTCAATATTATTCTTATCTATGCTTTCAACCGTTCCGACAGGCAGACCAACAGGAAACACACCGCCGATTCCCGAAGTTACGACTTTATCGCCGATGGCAATTTTCGCATCTAAAGGCAAAAACACCAGATGCGGCCAAGCACTGTTTTGACCAACCATCATCCCGCGGGTTCTTGATCCTTCGATCATTACTGAAATTTTTGAGTTGATATTATTAATCATGGCAATTTTTGCATATTTTTTACCAACGCTTTCAACTCTTCCGACAACGCCTTTATCACTTAAAGCAACTTGTCCTTTTGAAATATTTTTATTATTACCGATATAAACCGTCAAAGAATGGGCAAAAGCCGTTCCTTCAGCTGCAACAACTTTTGCGGTTACAAAATCAGCCTCAGGCGGAACCTCATAATTCAGCATTTCAGACAAAATTCTATTTTCAATTTCCAACGCGCGGTTTTTTGCATTTGCTATAATCAAACGGCGATTTTCATCTTTCAATATTTGATTTTCCCGATCAATTTTGCTCAAACTTCGTAAATAATCATAACTATCGAGCAATAAGCTGGCCGGCAAAACCAATATTTCGGTCATGGGAGTAACTATTTCACTTGCAGTGGTTGATGTTTTTTCAATCAAGACATTGTTAGTTTTATTTAGCAGCATAAAAACAAAAACCATAACAAAAAGCAGCGCAATTGCAAACTTTTTGACGGTTTGGCGCAAGTGACTGAATTGCAAAAAAATAACCCGATGTTTTCTAACCACGGCTTTATCCTGAAAATCTTTAATAAAATTAAGTTATTAACTAGCATATAAAAGAATTTATAGCAACATAATTTACTTCATTCACAGCCATTTAAAATGCAGAAGAAAACTTTGAATAACAAAGTCTTCTTCTGCATTATTGAAAATATCGGAGTTTTACAGATTAAAACCTTTTAAAATATAATCGCTGACTGTCGAAACATAAAACGAACTATCTTTTATAGGCTCTCCCTCGGCGATTTTTGCCTGATCAAGCAAAATTTTAGCAATTTTTTCAACTTCAGTTTTTTTATTTTCATCTTCCATAGCTTCACTCATCTTAATAATCAAAGGATGATAAGGGTTGATTTCAAAAATTCTAGTCGAATTAAAAGCCGTTTGCTGCTGGTGATTACGCATCAGGCGTTCAAGATGGATGCTCATTTGTCCGTCTTCCACCGTCAAACTGGCCGGACTTGAAGTCAACTTTTCGGTTGGTTCTACCTTTCCGACTTCTGATTTAAACAAATCAGCCATAAATTTTACCAATTTATCCAAACTGCCTTCTTCTGCTTTTGGTTCTTTCCGCTCAAAGCCCAAATCGACATCAGCCTGAGCTATATGTTTGATTGCTTTGCCTTTATAATTAGGCAAAGACTGTGTCCAAAACTCGTCTATCGGATCAGTAAGCAACAAAACTTCAATGTTTTTTTGTTTAAAAGCTTCAAGCTGCGGATTGTTTTCCAAAACATTAACATCATCTCCGGTAATATAATAAATAGCTTTTTGCTCAGGAATCATTCTTTCTATATATGAATCCAGAGTTGTTAATTTATCTTTGCTTTTTGTCGAATTAAACAAAGACAAACCGGCGATTTCCTCACGATTTGAAAAATCTTCATAAATACCTTCTTTAAATGCCGTACCGAAGTTATTCCAAAATTTAAGGTAATCATCATAATTTTCCGTTCTTTTTTTCAAATCTTTTAAAAGTCTTGTAACAATTCCATGACGAATTTTTGCAATCAAAGCATTTTGTTGCAGCATTTCACGCGAAATATTTAACGGCAAATCTGATGAATCAACAACACCTTTAACAAAACGCAGATAATTAGGCATCAATTTTTCAACTTTATCCGAAACAAAAACTCTGTTCACGTAAAGTTTCAAACTTTCCTTGTGATCCGGTTGGAACAAATCGTACGGCTGGCTTGATGGAATAAAAAGCAAAGCTGTATATTCAATGCTGCCTTCAGCTTTGTAATGCAAAGTCAGCCATGGATCATCAAAATTATGCGAAATATGATGATAAAATTCCTTATATTGTTCTTCGTTTATTTCACTTTTGTTTCTTGTCCACAAAGCTGAACCGGTATTTACGGTTTCTTCGCCGGCTTCGCCTAAATTTAAAACAATAGGATAATTAATATGATCTGAATATGTACGGATTAAATGACGCAAATAAATAGTATCCGTAAAATTTTTAGCATCTTCTTTCAAAAGCAGTTTAATTTCTGTTCCAACATTTTCTTTTTCCGCTTCTTCAATTTCAAAACCGTCAACGCCGTTTGAAACCCATTTATAAGCCTTTTCTTCACCTGCTTTTTTAGTTAAAATTTCAACTTTATCAGCAACCATAAAAGCCGAATAAAAACCAACGCCGAACTGCCCTATCAGATCAGCCGCCGAACCGTTTTCTTTCATTGCTGCCACAAAATCAGATGTTCCCGATTTTGCAATTGTACCAAGATGATTTATTAAATCTTCTTTGTTCATACCAATACCGTTATCACTAATAGTTAAAGTATTGTTTTTATCATCCGGCTTAACAACAATTTTAAGTTCGCCGTTGCCTTTGGCTATATCCGGTTTGGTAAGCATAAGATATTTCAGCTTATCGCAGGCATCGGAAGCATTGGATATTAATTCTCTTAAAAAAATATATTTTTCGGAATAAAGAGAATTAACCACAATATTCAGCATTTTGTTAACTTCTGCCTGAAAATTCATTTTTTCGCTCATTTTTTTCTCCATTACTTATTTTGATTTATATATGGGAAGTCAAAAGCTTTTTCGCAAGCAAACAAGCCTGTTTTTTTGATTTTTTACTTGATTTTATTATAAATGTGTCTAGATTGAAGGCTGAAATAAATAACCTTTAAGGAGATAAAATATGGTTTCTGTCGTTAATGACAATTGCATTAAATGCAAATCATGCGCTGATGTTTGCCCTGTAGACGCTTTTCATGAAGGCGACACTCAATTGGTAGTTGATCCGGATACATGCATCAGCTGCGGCGTTTGCATTTCAGAATGCCCGCAGGAAGCTATTTCAACAGAAGAAGATGCTGATCCGCATTGGGTTGCTTTCAATGCTGAAAATGCTAAAAAATGGCCTAATGCCAACGAATAAAAATCAAATTTAACCCCTGCTCTTCAACAGGGGTTTATTTTTATAAAAATCAGCCTTATCCGGCTGATTTTTGTTTAATTTTTTTCTTGAAAACAATCAAACTTGTGGTATTGTGCGCCTAATTAAAAAACATATTTAGCTGAAAGAAAAAAAATGGAGCTCAGAAATATAGCTATTATTGCTCACGTTGACCACGGCAAAACCACTTTGGTTGACGGGCTTTTAAAGCAAAGCGGTACATTCCGTGAAAATCAAAAAGTTGAAACCTGCGTTATGGATTCAAACGAACTTGAACGCGAAAGAGGTATTACTATTTTATCAAAATGCACATCCGTTGAATGGAAAGGCGTGCGCATTAATATCGTCGACACTCCGGGACACGCTGATTTCGGCGGCGAAGTTGAACGTATTTTGTCTATGGTTGACGGTGTCATTTTGTTGGTTGACAGCTCTGAAGGTCCTATGCCTCAAACCAAATTTGTTTTGGGAAAAGCCTTAAAAGTTGGTCTTAAACCTATTGTCGTCATTAATAAAGCCGATAAGCCCGATGCCAGAGTTGATGAAGTATTAAATGAAGTATTTGATTTGTTTGTAAGCTTAAATGCAACAGATGAACAGCTTGATTTTCCAGTTCTTTATGCTTCAGGCCGCAATGGTTGGGCTGTCAAAGATTTAAATGACGAAAAGAAAGATTTAAGTGTTTTGTTTGACCTCATTCTTTCAAAAGTTCCCGCTCCTGTTTGCTATCCGGATCAACCTTTTTCTATGTTGGCAACCACATTGGAAGCTGACAAATTCATCGGTCGTCTGTTAACCGGAAAAATTCACTCCGGCAGTGTTAAAACCGGTGACACGTTAAAAGTTTTGACACACGGGAATAAAGAAGTTGAACGTTTCCGCGTTACTAAAATTTTGGCTTACCGCGGATTGAACCGCCAAAGCCTTGAAGAAGCTCAGGCCGGCGATATTGTTGCTATTGCCGGTGTTGCAAAAGGCACAGTTGCCGATACTTTGTGCGACTTGTCGGTTACGGAAGCAATCGAAGCTCAGCCTATTGATCCGCCGACATTGATTATGACTTTTGCCGTAAACGATTCCCCTCTGGCCGGACGTGAGGGAGATAAAGTGACATCGCGCGTTATTGCCGAACGCTTGCAAAAAGAAGCCGAAGGAAACATCGCTTTGAAAATTTCAACCACACCAAATTCTGATGCGTTTGAAGTTGCCGGCCGCGGTGAACTTCAATTGGGCGTTTTAATTGAAACCATGCGCCGCGAAGGATTTGAACTGTCTATTTCCCGTCCGCGCGTTGTTTTTCATAAAGATGAAAACGGACAGATTTTAGAGCCTGTTGATGAAGTTGTCGTTGATGTTGATGAAGAATTTTCAGGTACCGTAGTTGAAAAAATGGGCACGCGGCGCGCAGAACTGATTGAAATGATTCCAGCGCAAGCCGGCGGAAAAGTACGTTTGATTTTCCACGCTCCAACCCGCGGGCTTATCGGCTATCATTCCGAATTTTTGACCGATACCCATGGTACTGGTGTTATGAACCGCAGTTTTTATGAATACGAACCCTATAAAGGCGAAATTGAAGGCCGCCGCAACGGTGTTTTGATTTCAAGCGAAAACGGTACGGCTATTGCCTATTCTTTATGGAAACTTGAAGATCGCGGTCCGATGTTCATTGATCCGAACGTTCCTGTATATGTAGGTATGATTATCGGTGAACATACCAAACCAAATGATTTGGAAATCAATCCATGCCGTTCAAAACAATTAACCAATATCCGTGCTGCCGGTAAAGATGAAGCTATAAGCTTAACACCGCCGCGCAGAATAAGCCTTGAAGAAGGTTTATCTTATATTCAGGACGATGAACTTCTTGAAGTTACACCTAAAACAATACGTTTGCGCAAAAGAATATTAGATCCTATTCAACGTAAACGCGCTGCAATGAAAGTCGGATAGACCAAAAACCGGAGAAAAATCTCCGGTTTTTTATTGCTAAAGACTGCAAAATATTTTATTTATGAATATGTTAATTTTTTAAGGAAAACCTATGCGTCATAATAATAGAGAAAACAATCAGCTTCGCAATATAGAATTAATTCCTAACTATAATCCTTACGCTGAAGGATCATGTTTGGTAAAATTCGGCAATACTCACGTTATTTGTACAGCCAGCGTTGAAGAAAAAGTTCCAAACTGGCTTAAAGGACAAAATCGCGGTTGGATTACAGCTGAATACGGGATGCTTCCGCGTTCTAACAGACAGCGCACGCCTCGCGAACTGAAGCAGCCGTCTGGACGCACACAAGAAATTCAACGTTTAATCGGACGTTCATTAAGAGCTGTTGTCGATTTAACACAAATGAAAGACCTCTCTATTTGCATTGACTGCGATGTTATACTGGCAGACGGAGGAACACGCACGGCATCAATCACCGGCGGTTTTGTTGCTTTGTATTTGGCTATTCAAAATCTTTTGGCAGCAAAAAAAATCAAAACTAACCCTATCAAAGAATTTGTAGCTGCCATTTCCTGCGATATTAACTGCGGCGCAAAAATTATAGACGTCGATTACGAAGAAGACTGCCACGCACAGGTTGATATGAATTTTGTTTTAACTGAATCGGGAAAAATTGTAGAAATACAAGGAACAGCCGAAGAAGAACCTTTTGAGGAAAGTGAATTTAACGAGCTGATGGCTTTAGCAAAAGATGGAATCAAGCAACTGATTGCCAAACAAAAAGAAGTTTTAGGAGTGAAATAATGAAAATAACAAAATTGGTTGTAGCCAGCCATAATATCGGAAAAATCAATGAAATAAAAACTTTATTGGCTCCGCTGAAAATAGAAGTGCAATCTGCTGCCGATTTACGCCTTGCCGATGTGGAAGAAACCGGAACAACTTTTGAAGAAAACGCAAAATTAAAAGCCAATGCAGTCAGCTTGATGTGCGGGCTTCCATGTTTGGCCGATGATTCCGGCTTATGCGTTGACGCCTTAAATGGCCGTCCGGGAGTCTATTCGGCAAGATATGCTCCTAACCGCGATTTTAAGCAAGGCATGAAAATGTTGCTGGATGAAATAAAAGACACGGGTTCCGATAACCGTAAAGCTCACTTTTCATGCTGTCTGGCTTTGGCTTGCCCAAATCAAAAAACTCAAATTTTCGAAGGACGCGTTGACGGTACTATTGCCGAAAAACCCAAAGGAAATAATGGTTTTGGTTATGATGCTATTTTTATTCCCGAAGGATATGAAAAAACTTTCGGTGAACTCGGAGATGATGTAAAAAACAACATCTCTCACCGTCGTCTTGCTCTTGAAAAATTTATAAAAGAATTAAAATAAGGAAAAATATTGCCGCATATATTTAACATTCCCACAAGCTGTTCTCTTGTCGATATTTTAGCTTCACAACTGCTTGACAAATATAAAGACAACTTGTTTGATCTGACAAATGTTACGATATTCCTGCCAAATCGCAGAGCCGCAAGAGAATTAAAAAACGCTTTTATTCGTCTTCACGGTTTAAATGCAACTTTACTGCCGAAAATTTTACCTCTCGGCAGTATTGACGAAGATGGATTTTTCTTTGCAGGCAATGATTTGGATTTGCCCCCCGTTATCAGTACAACTGAAAGGCTCTTGCTTTTTATCAGACTGATAACTGCTCGTCCCGATAATTTTCAAATAGAACATCTATCCTTTGCTCAAGCTTGTTTTTTGGCCAAAGAATTGGGTTCTATGATTGATATGGTCAACAATGAACAGCTTGACTTTTCCACACTTGAAAAAATAGTTCCCGAAGAATATGCGGCACATTGGCAAAATACCCTTAAATTTCTGAAAATTATAACTGAGTTTTTCCCAAAAATATTAGAAGAGCGCAATCTTATTGACATTGGCGAATATAACAATCTTTTGTTTAAGCAGCAAAATGATTTTCTGAAAAAAACTTTGCCTAATGATGAAATTATAATTGCAGGAACAACAGCAACTTTTCCGGCAATGAAACAACTGGTCAAAACCGTTTCAGAATTACCAAACGGCAAAATATATCTATCGGGATTGGATAAATTTTTAGATGATGAAAGCTGGAACATCATAGATGAAACCCACCCGCAATATGAGCTGAAACAATTATTGGATTTTTTACAGCTTTCAAGACAAGATATACCTGACGTTGTTCACCCAAAACTCAAAGAACGTGAAAACTTGTTTTCGGAAGTAATGCGTCCGGCATCCTCAACCGATAAGTGGCTTAATTTATGCAATTTTCCTTTTCCTGAAAAATCTGTGCAAGGGCTAAATATTATAAATTGTTATGATTCGCGTGAAGAAGCTTTAGTTGTTGCTTCAATTATGCGTCATAATTTGGAAACTCCGGAAAAAACAACTGCATTAATAACCGAAGATAGAAATTTCGCCCGTCAAGTTTCCGACGAATTACAACGATGGAATATACAAGCAGACGATTCTGCGGGTATTCCTTTATCCCAAACGCCACAGGGAATATTTTTGCGTTTAATAGCCGAAGTCTGTGAAGAAAATTTTGCTCCGCTTCCTTTATTGAGTCTTTACAAACATCCTCTGACTTGTGCAGGAACAAGCGGAGCCGAAATCCGCTCAGAAATTCGTAAATATGAAAAAAACATTCTACGCAACCGCCAAAAGCGCAATGAAAAAGATAATGCTTTTATTGCCGGTCAAAAAGAACTTTTTGAAGAATTAAGCGAACTTATGGCTCAACCTCAAGCAAAATTTAAGGATTTGTTATCAGCACATCTTAAATTAGCTGAAAAATTAGCTTCAAAAAATGACAAAAACGGAGCTGATATACTTTGGGCTGGAGAAACAGGAGAAACAGCCGCGTCGCTATTAAGCGGTTTATTAGAGTCTTCCGAAGTTTTAAACACCATACCTCAAGGTCAATATTATGATCTTTTTGATGCTTTGCTTGCCGGTTCTATGGTTCGCAGCAAATACGGCTCACATCCGAGGTTGCGCATACTTGGACCTATCGAAGCGCGTTTATGTTCTTTTGATACAATAATTATCAGTGGTTTAAGCGAAGGGATTATGCCTAAAAACACATCCTCCGGAGCATGGTTATCACGCCCGATGAAAAAAGATTTTGGCTTTCCTTTGCCTGAAAAAGCCATAGGCGTGTTAGCGCATGATTTTTGTGAAATGGCTTGCGGAAAAGAAGTATATTTAACACGTTCCGAAAGAGTACAGGGAACGCCTATGGTTAAATCACGATGGTTAATGAGACTTGAAACAGTATTGAAAGCTTATGGTTTTGATATAAACAAATTACAAAAATCACCATATTTATCATGGATACAGCAACTTGAACGCACAGAAAAGATAACCCCTATTGAACCGCCTTATCCCAAACCGCCCCTTAAATCACGTCCGCGGGAACTTTGGGCAAGCGATATAGAAAAACTTATCTATGATCCTTACAGCGTTTTTGCTTCTAAAATTTTAAGACTCAAAAAAACAGAAGATCTTTTACCTCCTCCAGATGCCATAGATTTGGGTATTATTGTCCATTCTGTCTTAGAGAGGTTCTATAAAACTTACCCTCAAAAACTACCGGATAACACAAAAAACATTTTGATTTCATTTAGTCAGGAAGCTTTTGAACAAAATTCTATCAGCTCCGAAGTCAGAGCTTTTTGGTGGCCGAAAATGCAAAAAATAATCGATTGGGTTTGCGAAAAAGAAAAATCTTTGCGCCAAGAAGTAAAATACACGTATTGCGAAACCAAAGGAAATATCTCTTTTGAAAGTTTGGCTGGAACATTTGTTTTAGGAGCAAAAGCCGACCGTATTGATGAAAATATTGACGGAACATTAAGCATTATCGATTACAAAACAGGTTCAGCGCATAATATAAAACAAATAAATTCAGGATACGCCCCGCAACTTCCTATTGAAGGGATTATCGCCGAGCATGGCGGTTTTGAAGGCATAAAAAAAGCCAAAGTCAGCAACCTGAGTTATTGGAGACTCAATAAAGAAATAATCAATGTGCAAAAAGATTTAGATGAAATTTTAGAAAGCAATTTCAATAAAATAAAAGAACTTATTAATACTTATGATAATGAAGAAATAGGATACGTAACCAAACCTAATCCTAAATACTGCCTTGCTAAATCAGATTATCAACACTTATCCCGCATAGATGAATGGGAGGTAAATGAAAATGACGATTGATACCAACAATGTCAAATTGCGCCGAGAAGAATTAAGCACTCTCGCCACACGGCAGCAACGTATGGCAGCAAACCCCCAAAAATCAGTTTGGGTTGGCGCTTCCGCCGGCACCGGTAAAACAAAAGTATTATCTGACAGAGTTCTGAGACTGTTATTGCTGGGAGTTAATGCTTCAAAAATTTTATGCTTAACTTATACCAAAGCTGCCGCCGTTGAAATGAACGCCCGTGTTGCCGATAAACTCGGTAAATGGGCTGTAAGCGATGATGTTTCTTTAGAAAAAGAGTTAATGATTTTATATGGAAAATTGCCTGAAAATAAAGAAAAGCTAAAGTCGCGCGCCAGACAACTATTTGCCACCCTGCTTGACACCCCAGGCGGTATCAAAATTCAGACAATTCATAGTTTTTGTCAGGAAATACTAAAACGTTTTCCGCTGGAAGCTGATATATCTCCCTATTTTGACGTAATGGACGACCGCAGTTCTCTTGAAGCCATAAATAATATTAAAACCAAAATACTGATTGCCGCCGGAAATAATCCCGACAGCGAAATCGGTCAGGCTATGAGTTTTATAACTGATAACATCTCTGAATACGGCTTTTCCGATGTTATTAATCATATTATAGAAAACCGAAGCAAAATTGCCGGATTAATAAATTTTCACGGCGGAAAAGAAAAATTATTGCTTCAAATTTCCCAAAAATTAGGTGTTAACGATAATGAAAATGAAGAAAAAATAATCAAAGGCTTTTTTGACGAATGTCCTTTGGAAGAAATAAGAGAACTGATAAGAGCCGGAAAAGAAGAATTGGCTCCATGGACTGACGGAAGCGCTGACATAAATGATTATGAAAAATACACAAAAATTTTTTTAACTTCAAGCAATGGTTTACACATACGTCAGACTAAAATAGGAATAAAAAAAAGTACGCCTGCTTTTGAAATATTTACTAAAGAAGGAGAAAGATGTCTGGCTTTAATTGAAAAAATAAAAGCTTTGCATATTTATCAAAATACAAAAGCAATTTTATTACTGGCTTCAGAATTAATAAAAGGATATGATGAATTCAAACATAATCATGCCAAAATGGATTACGATGATATGATTATGCTTACGCGCAACCTGTTGGAAAATAAAGACACGGCAAAATGGGTTTTATATAAACTCGACGGCGGTATTGACAACATTCTGATTGATGAAGCGCAAGACACTTCTCCGGATCAATGGGCAATTATCCGTTCTATCAGCGATGAATTTTTTACTGAATTAGATAACTCTGAAAAACCGCGGACTATATTTGCCGTTGGAGACCGTAAACAGTCAATCTATAGTTTTCAGGGAGCAGATCCTGATAAATTCGATGAAATGTGCGATTATTTTTCAACGTTAACGCCTGACTTTGAAAAAGTAAATCTTGATATTTCTTTCCGTTCGACACCGGCAGTTCTTACTGCTGTTAACAGTTTGTTTTCAGATGACAAAATTAGAAACGGCGTAACTTCAAAGAACGAACATTTTGAACATATTCCTTTCAGAACCGGAGACGCCGGAGAAGTGGAATTTTGGGAAATGATTGAACCGGAAGAAGAAAAAGAAGAAGCTCTATGGATTCCTCCGATAAAAAGAGCCAAAAAAACTTCCACATCTTCACAAATGGCAAAAATGATAGCTTCCAAAATTAAACAAATGGTATCATCAGGAGAAATTTTACAGTCAAAACAACGCCCTGTTCAATATAGTGATTTTTTAATTTTAGTCCGCAGCCGCGGAGCATTTTGCGAAGAATTTATCCGAGAGTGTAAAAATTTAAATATCAACATATCCGGTATCGACCGCATTAAATTAATGGAACAAATAGCAGTACAGGATTTGGTAAGCCTTGGAAAATTCTTACTTATGCCGGAAGATGATTTGAGTCTTGCCGAAGTTTTAAAATCGCCTTTGTTCGGATTAGATGACAATGATTTATTTGAACTTTGCTACCAACGCAAAAGTTCTTTATGGTCATCTTTGTTAGAAAATAAAAAATATTCCGAAATATCGGATAAAATAAAGTTTCTATTTAACAATGTTGATTTTATGCGCCCGTTTGAACTTTATAACTTTATTTTAAGCAAAATGAACGGACGCAAAAAGTATTACGAAAGAATGGGAGAAGAAGCTGAAGACGGCATTAACGAATTTATTAATTTAAGCCTTATTTTTGAACAAGAACATATACCTACATTACAATATTTTATTGAATGGATTACATCTGATGATGTCGAAATAAAAAGAGAGCTTGAACAAAGCAAAAACAATATGGTGCGCATTATGACCGTGCACGGCTCAAAAGGATTGCAGGCACCAATTGTTATATTGCCCGATACGACAAAAATTCCTCAAAACAAACGCTCTGCCGAGATTTTATGGGATGATGATATTTTTGTTTACCCACCATCAGGAAACGATTACAACGCGCTTTGCGATAAGCTCAATGAACAAAAAAAAGAAAAAATGATGGAAGAATACAGGCGTTTAATGTACGTTGCCGTCACTCGCGCCGAAGATAGAATGATTTTTTGCGGTTTCCGTAAAAAAAACAAACCTTCCGAAGATTCATGGTATAATTTATTCAAAAACAGTTTTACCAAAATTGCAACCTTTGATGAAAATAATAAAATTTGGTCTTTCAGCAATAAACAGGAGATGCCGGTAGATAAAAAACAAATCAGTGCGGTTTTTGACGCACAGGAAAAAATTCCTGACTTTATGTATATTTCTGCTCCCGCGGAAAGCCCTTTGTCAAAACCTTTAACACCATCGCGTCCGGAAGATGAACCGGCAATTGTTTCGCCGTTGACTGTTAAAAACAACAATGTTTTTTATAAAAGAGGAACTTTAATTCATAAGTTATTGCAGTTTATTCCTGAAATTTCTCCCGAAAAAAGACAAGATAAGATTCTTGCATTTTTAAAACGCAAAGCGCCGGATTTTTCAAATTCTGAAATCGAAAAAATAGCTAATGAAATAACTTTTTTATTAGAGAATAAGCAATTCGGTACTGTCTTCGG
Source organism: uncultured Azospirillum sp. (assembly GCA_900542055.1). Lineage (GTDB taxonomy): Bacteria > Pseudomonadota > Alphaproteobacteria > RF32 > CAG-239 > JAFUYI01. Next base: position 26,343 of record UQMA01000009.1, read on the forward strand.
TAAAAATTCAAAAGCCGAAGTTCCTTTAATGGGAGTAGTCAACAACAAAATTATTTCCGGTCAAATAGACCGTTTGGTTATAGAAAACAAAAAAATAATTATTGTTGATTTTAAAACCAACCGCCAACCTGCCGCAACACGCAAAGAGGTGCCGGCTGTTTATATTTCACAACTCGAAGCTTATAAAATGCTGTTAAATAAAATATATCCTGATTATGAAATCAAAAGCTATATTTTATGGACCAACACCGCCAATATGATGGAAATCTGATAAAATAAATATTGTTTTTATCTTTTTAGCCTTTAATATATTCAATTAAGTAAATATATAAACAGTGGTATAAGCAAAATCGAAAGGAAAAACTATGTTAGCAATTAATGATGCACAGTTTGAACAAGAAGTCTTAAACAGTAAAGGTTTAGTTTTGGTTGATTTTTGGGCAGAATGGTGCGGTCCATGCCGTCAGCTTGGTCCGATTCTTGAAGAAGTAAGCAAAACTATGGGAGATAAAGTTAAAATTTGCAAAATGAACGTTGATGACGCTCCCAATACAGCCGCAGGTTACGGAATTCGCAGTATTCCTACAATGTTTTTATTCAAAGACGGAAAACAAGTTGATACAAAAGTGGGATTAAATCCGCAGTCAGCCATTATTTCTTGGATTGAATCTTTCAAATAAATATTCATCTCAGCCCCGCATATTCAACTTGCGGGGTTTTTTATTTTATAAATATGATAATAAAAACCTTTCCAGACCTTTTTTTTACCCGCTGAAAAACTATTTTATATCCAAAGGAAAAAAATATGCTTTGGATTATAAACGGTCTTATATATGGATTCTTTACCGCTGTTTACACTATCTTCAATCAGCATTACAAGCTCAATGCTTATTTACTTGGAATTTGGCGAGGAATAGGCATAGGTCTGATATTTTTGCCTTTCTGTTTTTTGTTTGAGGTTCCAAAATCAGCCTTCTATTGGTTTCTATTGATTGCACAGGGAATTATGATTGCCGTCTACGATTCTCATTTATTTTTTGCATCAGCACAATACGGAGCCGGTCCCACATCACGAGTTATGGCCTTAACAGCAATGGCTACAACAATTTTTTGGTGGATATTAACGCCGCAATCTTTTAACAATCTGATAAATGATGGAACAACAGTCATCACCATAATTTTACTTTTATTCGGCTTTACAGTCAGTTATTGGTATATGATTAAAAGTCAGGTTTCACGGCAGCTGGCGGAATATATGCTTCCGGCAATTTTGTCATTATCGGGAATGAGTATTGCCACCAAAGAAATAGCTATGAGAGGAACATCTGTTTTAAGTTCGGTTATTTATTATCTCACAGTTGCAACCATGGTCAGCGGCATAGTAAATTCTTATTGGTTCATCAAAAGCCAAAAACTCGATTTCAAATGCTTTATTCAGCAAATTTTTGCACCCAAAGTAATAAAAGCCGGCATTTATATCATCAGTTTCAGTGCAGCTTTAATCACAGCAAAAACTCTTGCTTTGCGTGTAGCTCCCAACCCAGGATATGTTACGGCGTTGCTCTTAACAGCTCCGTTATTTGTATTTGCCTTAAACAAATACAACAAAATTCCCGATGATATTTCAATAAAAGCAGGTTTTTCAATGATTGGCTTTTTAATTGCTTTGATTATTTTGGTTGCGGGAAATTTCGGAGTTACCGATTAAGAAAGAATTTCTCGTTTTCCGCTATGATCAGGCGCGGAAATAACCCCCTCTTCTTCCATACGTTCAATAAGCGAAGCCGCGCGGTTATAACCTATACGCAAACGGCGCTGCACATAACTTATAGATGTCTTCTTATCATTACGTACAATAGCCACAGCTTGTTCATACAAATCTTCATCACCGCTGCCGGAAGCGCTCCCCATTGCCGTGCGATCAAAAACCGAACCTGAATCTTTGGTATTAAGCTCGCCTTCTGTAACAGCTTCAACATATTCCGGCTTACTTTGCTTTTTCAAAAATTCGACAATAGCTTCAACTTCGCTGTCTTTCACAAAACTTCCGTGAACACGTATCGGGCGCTGACCTGCCGGCATGTAGAGCATATCACCCATGCCGAGCAGTTGTTCCGCTCCCTGTTCGCCCAAAATGGTTCTGCTGTCGATTTTAGAAGTTACCTGAAAACTGATACGGGTCGGGAAGTTGGCTTTAATAACACCGGTAATAACATCAACAGAAGGACGCTGTGTTGACAAAATCAAGTGAATACCTGCGGCACGAGCCATCTGAGCCAAACGTTGAATAGCAGCTTCCACTTCTTTTCCGGCAACCAACATCAAATCGGCCATTTCATCAACAACAATCACAATATAAGGCAAAGGCGTCAAATCTATTTCCTGTTGTTCGTAAATAGGAGCTCCTGTTTCCATATCAAACCCAGTCTGTACGGTTCTTACTGGTTTTTCACCGCTTTCCCTTATTTCTTCTAATCTTTTATTATAGCCGGAAATATTCCTAACATTAAGCTGCGCCATAGCGCGATAGCGGTCTTCCATTTCCTTGACCGCCCATTTCAGTCCCAAAACTGCTTTAGCCGGATCGGTAATAACCGGCGTAAGTAAATGCGGAATACCGTTATAAACCGAAAATTCCAACATTTTAGGGTCAATCATTATCAATTTGCATTCATCCGGACGCATTCTGTAAAGCAAAGACAAAATCATCGAATTCATACCGACTGATTTTCCCGAACCGGTTGTACCGGCAACAAGCAGATGCGGCATTTTTGCTAAATCGGCATAAGTATTCTCTCCGCCTATATCCTTTCCTAAAACCACATTTAATGTATTTTTACTGTCGCTAAAACCGCTGCTTTCAAATAAATCGCGCAGCCAAACAATTTCACGCGTAGTATTAGGCAATTCTATACCGATAGTATTTTTACCAGAAACAACCGCAATACGCACGGATATAGCTGACATTGAACGAGCTATATCGTCCGACAAACCTATAACTCTTGCAGTTTTTGTCCCAGGAGCCGGTTCTAATTCATACAGTGTTACAACCGGCCCCGGTCTTATTTTTACGATTTTTCCGTTTACACCGAATTCCTGCAAAACAGATTCAAGTTTTCGGGCAATAGCTTCCAACTCTTTTTCGCTGACAACGCCGGAATTTGTATTTTTAGGTTTTGACAATAAATCAAGCGCCGGATAAACATACCCGCTTGCAACTGTATTTTTTTCGCCGCTTTTCTTTGTTTGCGTTTTATTTTTCGGTTCATCTTTGCTTTTTATTTTGGGAGCGGTAATAATATCTTTGCTACCATCTTCCTCTGTGTTTTTATCCATAGAAAACACAGGTTCTTTCTTTTCGGATTTTTTCTTTTGCGGCAAATGAATTCTTATTTTTATAAGACTGATAAAACCTAATTTTATCAATTTTCCAAAAAGTTTTATTCCTCTACCTCCCAAAAGAACTATTGATTTTATGATTTCAAACCAAAATCTCAGATGAAGAGCCACGGCAAAATTAAGGGCTAAAAATCCCATCAATGCGGAAGCCGTCGTCAAACACTCCGTTTTATAGCTAAAATCAGGAACAACCGAAAACAAATGTTTTGATAAAAGTTTTCCGACTTCTCCGCCCATATTTATACGATTGAAAGCCATAGCAGCAAAACACAAGCCGGTCAGCCATGCAATCAAGCGAAACCATATATGAGATAAAGGCTGAAGCCGGCATAAAGCATAGCCCCAGCGGCAAAATGCAAGCATAAAAACAGGCAAAGAAATTCCTAAAAAAGTAATCATAATATCAGAAGAATCAGCACCGAATTCTCCCAAAAAATTGCTTATTTTTCTTCCGGCATGATTAAACGAACTGTCTTCCGGAGAATAAAAAGTCAATGCTCCCCAAAGAATTACGGTTGCAAAAATTAAAGCCAAACCATATATCCGGCGGCTTATCTGATAATACAGTGTCGGTTTTTTTTGTCTTTTTGCCATTATTATCTCTATATCAATGCTGACAAAAACGAGGATCAGTCATTTTTATCATAATTGCTTTTTTAATATCGCTGATTACTTTTTGTTTTTCTTCTTTGGCATATTTTTCTCTGTGTCCGTCCCAAACTGTCCCAGGCCAATCAGGATCGCCTTCAAAACGAGCAATAACATGCACATGCAGCTGAGGAGTTTTATTTCCAATCATTGCCACATTTGTCTGCGCCGGTTTAAATTGTTCAACCATAACTTCTTCACAGAGAGCAATTTCTTTCATCAATTGCATTCTTTCTTCCATAGTCAAAAATGTCATATTTTTGGTATTTTCTTTTCTCGGAACTAAAAAAATCCAAGGATACAGCTTATTATCTTCAAACAAAACTGAACATAAGCGTAAATTTATTATAAAATCTTTTTCAGCTAATCCCGAAACCAATTCAAACATATCAAGTAACTCCATATAAAAAACTATACGTCTACTATAAACTTGAGATTCTTTCTCTAAAGTTAACAAAAGGTTTTTTAACTTGACTTTTTGGCTTTTTTAAGCTTAAACAATGCCTGTTATCAATATAAAAAGAGGTTTTTAATGAAAAACGCTTTTGTTTTTCCCGGCCAAGGATCACAATTTGTAGGCATGGGAAAAGATTTGGCTGACAACTTTGCCTCGGCAAGAGAAGTTTTTGAAGAAGTTGACAGCACTCTCAACCAAAATTTATTTCAATTAATGACCAACGGTCCCGAATATGAGCTGACTATGACCGCCAACACTCAGCCGGCATTAATGGCTGTTTCGATGGCTGTTGTCCGTGTTCTTGAAAAAGAATTCGGAATAAAACTCAAAGATAAAGCAGCTTTTGTTGCCGGACATTCTTTAGGCGAATATTCTGCCGCTTGCGCCGCCGGAGTTTTTTCTCTGGCAGACACAGCCAGATTGCTGCGCGCCCGCGGCGATGCAATGCAAAAAGCCGTTCCTTTGGGTGTCGGAGGCATGGCCGCCGTAATCGGTTTATCATTTAATGAAGTCAATTCATTAGTTGAAGCCTGCGCCGATGAAAATAATATCTGTGTTGCGGCAAATGACAATTCCGAAGGACAAGTTGTTTTGTCTGGTCATATGAAAGCTATTGAAAAAGCTGTTGAAATAGCATCTGAATTTGGAGCAAAACGTTGCATAAAACTTCCTGTAAGCGCACCTTTTCACAGTCCGCTTATGCAGCCGGCAGCCGAAGTTATGGCTCGTGCTTTCATGGAAGTTCAGGCACACTCGGCAGATATTCCGCTTATCTCAAATGTTTTGGCTGCTCCGATTACAGATGAAAAAGAAATTATCAAACGTTTGATTGAGCAGGTAACCGGTTCCGTCCGTTGGCGTGAAACCATGGCCTTTCTGCATGATCAATCTATAACGGACATTTTTGAACTCGGTGCCGGAAAAGTTCTCTCCGGTATGGTTAAACGCGGTTACAAAGACATTAACACCGCATCTGTTTGCAGTCCTGCAGAAATTGAAGAACTCGCAAAAAATTTATAACAAACAGTAAAGGAAAAAAATATGTTTGAACTTACAAATAAAGTTGCATTAATCACTGGCGCCAATGGCGGCTTGGGTGATAAAATCGCTCGCACTTTGCATGCTCAGGGCGCAACATTGGCCTTGACCGACCGTCGCACCGACAACATGGAAAAACTTAAAAGCGAACTCGGCGACAATGTTGAATATTTTGTAGCCGATTTGACAAATGCCGAATCTATTTCACAATTGGTTAAAGATGTTGAAGCCAAATTCGGACATATCGATATTTTGGTAAACAACGCTGGTTTGACTAAAGACAACCTGTTTATCCGTATGAGTGATGAAGATTGGCAGCTGGTTTTAGATGTAAACCTGACCGCCGGTTTCAAATTGGCAAAAGCAGCCGTTCGCGGTATGATGAAACGCCGTTTCGGACGCATTATCGGTATTGCTTCGGTTGTAGGCGTTACAGGAAACGCCGGACAGGCAAACTATTCTGCTTCAAAAGCCGGTATGATTGCCATGAACAAATGCTTGGCGCAAGAAGTCGGTTCCCGCGGCATTACCGTAAACTCTATTGCCCCTGGTTTTATCCGCACTCCGATGACCGATGTTTTGCCTGATGACGTAAAAGCAGCTTTGTTGGCAAAAATTCCTGAAGCCAAACTCGGCGAAGCTCAGGATATTGCAAACGTTGTTGCTTTTCTGGCTTCTGATGAAGCTCAATACATCACAGGTCAGACCATCAATATTAACGGCGGTATGGCTATGATTTAATTGCTTGCTAAAAGCAAAATTACAAAAACCTCTCATAATGAGAGGTTTTTTTGTTGAAACATTATAAATTATGAATAAATACCAATCTATTTTACTTAGTTTTAATAATTCTATTGATAAATTGATAATTATAAATAAAAACAACTGTTAAGTTTTTAAAATTTTATTTGTTACTTATTTTTAACTTCTAAGGATTGGACTATGACCAAGCATTTTTTCACTCGCTTAATTAGCACTAAAAATAAAATTCCGTTAATGTCTTCAGTTTTATTGGCTTCGACTTTTTTATGCCCTGTGGGCCATGCCAAAACTTTTTCTTTTGATGATTCCAACAATCATTTTTATGTCGGCGGAGACGAAGTTTACGAAAAAATCAGCGGAACAGCTTCAGGCATAACCAATGATTACGGCAGCGCCATTCACAATCAGGGCACAATTGAAGAAATTGATGCCGATTTTGAAAACAATACCGCAAATGTTCAGGGAGGGGCTATTTTAAACGACCTTTCAACCAGCTACATAGGCAAAATCACCGGTAATTTTAAGAATAATGTTTCAAAAGGCGAAGGAGCAATTTATAATAGAGGCACCATAGACACCATAGAAGGAAGTATATTTGAAAACAACAAAGCCGGTGATTCTTCATACAGCCACGGCGGTGCCATAATTAATTCTGGTATGTATGACAAAGGTGTTATCAATAACATCAAAAACGCTCAATTTTTAAATAACACAGCCAGCGGGACGGGCGGCGCCATTTCAAACCGCGACGGCGCACAAATAGGAGATGTGTCCGGCTTATTCAAAGGCAACAGCGCAAGTCAGGGTTCTATTCTTTACAATTTTGGCTCTTCTGTAAAAAGTCTTACCGGAACTTTTGAAAACAACAGTTCTTCCGAAAATATTTTTAACTTAGATGACAATTCCGGAAATAAAAGCTATATCGGAACCATTGCCGGAAGTTTTACCAACAACACAGGTTCCGCTATTATCTATAACATGAGATCCATTATCGACACAATTGACGCCGATTTTACCGGAAACAGCGGAACTACCATAAAAAACTTTGACGGTACCATCGGAACTATTGCCGGCGGCAAAACCTTCAAAGATAATCAAGGCGGTGCGCAAATTATGAATCTTGGTAGTAATACAAAAGCTTCCATCGGCGATATTACCGCAAACTTTATTAACAATAACAATACATCTTGGGATGATGGCACAATTTACAACAATAACGGAACAATAGGCATCATCAGTGGAATTTTTGATAAAAATAAAGTTAATAATAATGGTGGAGCCATTTCAAACAATGGCGGCAGTTCTATAAAAGGCATAGAAGGTACTTTTACCAATAATACTGCATCAAATAGCCAAGGCGGAGCTATATATAACTACAATTCAACTATTGAAAATATAAAACAATCATTGTTTGACAATAACAAAGCCAAAAGCAACGGCGGAGCTATCTTTAATAGCGCTGCATCCATAGGCAATATTGAAGGAGGCTTTAGTAATAACAGTACAAGTCAAGGTCAAGGCGGAGCTATATATAACAACTCCGCTAATATAGGTAATATTACCAAGTCATTTTTTGTTAATAACAAAGCCAAAAGCAACGGCGGAGCTATTTTCAACAGTAATTCAACTATCGGAAATATTGAAGGTGACTTTGCTAACAATGTTACTGAAACAGGTCAGGGCGGAGCTATTTTCAACAATAATTCAACTATCAAAAATATCACCGGCAGCTTTGACGGCAATTTTGCCTTAAACTACGGCGGAGGTATTTGGAATGACAGCACTATCGGAAACATAAAAGGCAACTTCAGCAACAACGTTTCCGGAAAAGAAGGCGGGGCTATTTGGAATATAGGAAAAATAGGAGATATTTCCGGTATTTTCTATAATAACACAGCCGAAAACGGTGCCGGAATTTTTAATATAAAAAAATATTCAGACACAAAAGCAAACTCTATTTCTTTGGTAAACAGCAGTTTCATAGGCAACATTGCCAAAAATTCGGCTTCTCAAGAAGAAATAGGAGCCGCTGTTTTCTCTGAAGGCAATGTTTCTTTCAAAACCAACAACGGATATAACGCCCTTATCAGCGGAAACAAAGTCACCGGCAACGCTGATAATGCTTTTTATATAAAGAACGCTAACCTTTCTTTGACTGCCAAAGAAAACTCTTCAATAACTTTTGATGACGACATCAACGGAAACAATTATAACATAGATGTTTACGGCGACGGCACCGGAGTTGTCCGCTTCAACGGATTGGTTAAAAATGTTAATGATATGAATTTGCACGAAAATTCAATAACACACTTGGGCATCAACGCCAACATTGACGCCAAAAACTTCTATACTGAAGGAAACGCTTCAATTATAAAAAATCCGTCGATTATGGCTATGTCCAGCAGCAAAGGAAACACTCCTCTGCTGACCGTAGATGTTTATGTTGACAGAGCAACCAACAAAGTTCATTCCGGAACTATCACGGTAGACGGCGATATAAGCGGCAAAACTCACATTTTGGTAAATGCGCTCAATCCTGATATTCTCGATGACTATCATTACGCAATCACACCGTTCTTATACGCTCCGAATGATGACGAAGAAACCTCGGCGGTATTTGAAGTTTCACGCGTTAACGGCAGCCCTTATTTGTGGTATGCCGATGCCAACGTCATTGAAAAGCCTGAAAGCGGAAATGTTTGGTATTTGTCTTTAACCGACAAATTAAACCCGAACTTTGACCGCACACAGGTTGTTCCTGAAGTTGTTTCATATATAGGCCTTCATTCGGCGGCAATTGAACAAACACGAAATGTTTCAAGAATAGTCCGCGATCAGGCCGCAGCCCTCAAAACGCACTGCGTTGGAACAAAATGCGGATTGTATGAAGATTCGTGGAACGGCAAACCTTTGATGAACGCTTGGGCTTATGTTGATTATGAAACCTCAACAATAGACAAGCCGGTTGATATTGATGCCGACATCTGGGGTGTTACCGGCGGTTTTGATTTGCAAAGCAATGTAAATCATAAACTTGGTATTTTTGCTTCTTACCGTCAAGGCGATTATAACCTGTCGGGTAAAGGCACTCAACATCATGCAAAATCAGGTTCACAAATAGACATAGACAGCTATTTGGGCGGACTATACTATCGTTATGATAAAAACGACTGGTGGGCTTTTGCAACCCTGTTCGGCGGTATTCAAAAAGCAGATCTGAAAACCGATGACGGCATTGTAGACACCGATACCGACGGAACCCAGTTTGGAATGAGCCTTGAAGGCGGAAAACTCTACTCTCTCGCACAAGATTTAACTCTTGAACCAAGTTTTGGCGTTTTCTATACTCAGGTTGATTTTGACAATATCCGCGATAATAACGGAAAAACCGCAAAATATGATACGGTTCAGCATTGGGAACTCGAAGCCGGCATAAAATTAGAAAAGAGTTTCGGACTTAGCGAAGGAACAGCTAAAGTTTACTTCAAACCAAGCCTTATTCAAACTCTGACCGACAATGACAAAGTTACCATTACGGGAATGTATCCGGTTTCGACTTATCACGACCAAACTCTCGGACGCTTTGAATTGGGCGGAAAAGTTTCAATCGGATGGTCATGGTCTTTGTACAGCTGGGTTAATTATACCTACGGTTCGTCTTATGACGCCATTGCCGCAGGCGCCGGCTTGAATTACGCATGGTAGTTCAGCTCAAAGCTTAAAAGCAAATTTAAAGCCGTTTCTTAAAATAAGAAGCGGCTTTTTTTTATTTTCAGAAAAAAACTAAATTCTTTTATCTTTACTTTGGCAAAAATCAGAAACAGGGCATTTTTCACATTCAGGCTTTTGAGCCTTGCATATATAACGTCCAAACAATACCAGCCAATGATTAGCATACATCAAATATTTATCGGGTAGCACTTTCAACAAATCTTTTTCAACTTCAAGAGGAGTTTTTCCCTGACTGAAATCTAATCTGTGAGCAATGCGGAAAACATGCGTGTCAACTGCCATTGTTGGCTGATTATACCATACGTTACGTAAAACATTGGCTGTTTTTCGCCCTACTCCGGCCAAAGACTCCAAATCTGCTTGTGAAGAAGGAACTTCGCCGTTAAACCTATCGACCAAACTTTGGCTCATATTTATAATGCTTTTAGCTTTGTTGTTAAACAAGCCTATGGTTTTAATATATTCTTTTAGACCGTCTATTCCTAAATTTAACATTTTTCGCGGCGTATCAGCCACTTTAAATAGTTCTTTTGTGGCTTTATTAACGCCCTTATCAGTGCTTTGCGCCGATAAAATAATAGCCACAAGCAAGGTATAGGCATTTGTGTATTCAAGTTCGCTTTTGGGAGCGGGGTCTTTATCTGCAAAAATTTGCATTATCTGCAAAATTTCAGACTTTTCTTTCATGCTTTAACCCCTCCGGCTCCGGCCGCTTTAGGCGCATCGGCATCTAAAGGCCAGCGAGGACGCGGCTTAAAATCCAAATCAGTAACAAAACCTTTTTGAAAACGCTCTAATCCTGCCCAAGCAATCATAACACCGTTATCTGTGCACAATCTGATAGGCGGCGCAGCAAAAATCAAACCTTTTTCGGCAGCCAGTTTTTCCAATCTTGAACGCAAATATGTATTTGCAGCCACTCCTCCGGCGACAACTATATTTTTACCTTCAGGATAATTTTGCTTAAAATAATCAGCCGCTTTTGAAAGTTTTCCCAACAAACATTCGCAAGCTGTTTTTTGAAAACAAGCACAAATATCGGCAATATCTTTTCTAGGTAAAATATTTTCTTCTATTTTTCCATTTCCATACGATTCTATAATTTTACGAACAGCTGTTTTCAAGCCAGAAAATGACAAATTCAAATCGCCGGAACCTTTTAGCGGATGAGGCAAAGCAAAACGGTTTTCATCTCCTAATGCTGCCATTTTTTCAATCATCGGCCCTCCTGGGTAGCCGAGTCCCAGCATTTTTGCAACTTTGTCAAAAGCTTCGCCGGCCGCATCATCAATGGTTGTTCCCAAACGTTGATAGCTTCCGGCGCCTTTAACTATCAAAATCTGACAATGCCCGCCAGAAACCAACAAAAGCAAATAAGGATATGAAACATCATTAGTCAAGCGTGAAACCAGCGCGTGCCCTTCCAAATGGTTTACCGCAACAAAAGGCTTATCAAGAGCCAAAGCCAAAGCTTTAGCAGCCATAACTCCCACCGCTACGCCACCGATTAACCCCGGTCCGGCCGCGGCGGCAACCGCGTCGATAGAATTCATATCTATTTTGGCACGTTGAAATGTCTGGTGAATAATATCATCTATATGATCAAGATGCGAGCGAGCGGCGATTTCCGGAACCACACCGCCAAACATTTTATGTTCTTCTTGCGAAAGTACAACTTCCGACAATATTTCGCGCTTTTCATTAACCAGCGCCGCAGCAGTTTCATCACAGCTGCTTTCTATTCCCAAAACTATCATATTTTTGTCTTTTGATAAAATTTTAACTATTGTGAGTTGATAATATAACTCATTAAAATTTTTTTTACAAAGGAAAATACAATGGTGAAAAACAAATCCTATTCAGCTGCCAATATCCTTAAATTTATAGGTATAACATTGAAAACAGCCGAGTTTGCCGCTGTTTTGGCTATTATGGGATTTGCCGTTTTTTTATGGCGTAACCCGCAGACTGTCGCGTCATGGCTTAATATTGCGCCGGTAAAGCCGCAGCCTGAAAATACTTATGTTATCGATAATATCAACCGCAAAATAGAAAGTCTGAACTTAAACATAAGAAATGAAAGTGAAAAAATTGACCTTATCAACCGTCAGTTTGGTTATTTTGACAAGTCAAAAGCCGATAATAACCAAATAATTACACTCAATGATAAAATAGACGCTTTGCAAAGTCAGGCCTCAAAATTGGCAAAAGCTTCTAATTCAGGAGCTTTGATATTAACATCTGCCATGCTTATAAGAGATAATGTTTCACGTGGAATAACCTGCCAAAGAGAAGCTGAAGCCCTTAAAATACTTGCGGCAAACACCGAAAGCATGAACATAGACGTTGAATTTGTCGCAAACCATTGCAACCTTAACTTTATGTCAGCCAATTCTATTACAAACAGTTATGGAAAAATTTTTAAGGAAATAAAAACATCTTTAGAACCCAAACCTGAAACCATAGATTGGAAACAACGCTTACTATCTAAAATTGGAGAATATATAAAAATTTCACAGACAAACCAAACTGATACAAAAGAATTCAACCAACTGGCAGTGCTGACCGAAATAAAAAAACTGGTAGACAACGGTGATTTGGCAGCCGCAGCAGCTGAGTTTGACAAACCGGAAAACAGTATTCTTATCCAGCAGCACGAACAACTTGAAAAATGGTATATGCAAACCAAAAACCAGCTTGAATTTTATAAATCACTATCCAATATTATATCAGAATCATTATTGATAATGAAAGTGGAAGACGCTCAACATGACAGACAATAGCTTGAAAAAAAAATGGAATAATATTTTTGCCAAAGCTCCGAAAACACTGGATAAAATGGCAAAAATAAATCGTATTGCCAGTGCTTTTAACACTTGTATCGATTCCGTGGTAAAAATCTCCGGAGAAGAGCTTTTCAAATTAATAAAATCAGAAAAGCTATCGCTGAAAGAACTTACCGAAATAAAACATAAGTCCATTGATTCTGCTTCTGATTTGCTTAAAGGCGTGTTTAACTGCTTTCGTTACGGAATTGCCGAAGAATGGACAGCCGAAGATAAAAGCGTTTTTGACTGGATGCTGAACAATCTTGGCACAAAAAAAATGCAAATCGGCGGACAGGCTGGAATTATTGCAAATACAATGTCTTTAACAGGTATAAAACAGGTTATTGTACACAGTAATGCCCTAAGCGATTTACAGGCTTCACAATTTTTCAAACGAGATAACTTGCTGTCCTTTGATAAAGACGGAAAATTAAATCCGGCTTTCAGTATAAACCGCGACAGTAACACATCTATTCACTGGATTGTAGAATTTGATAAAAACGATAAAATAACTTTGGACGGTAAAGATTTTATATGTCCGAAATCCAATCGTTTTATAGCAACTTATGATCCCCCTTTGTTTGATTTTGTGATTGATGAAAATTTTATGAAATACACCAATTCAAACAAAGTAGATTATTTTGTGCTTTCAGGATATCAGGCTCTGAGTTCACATAACCACGGCGTTAAACACGTAAAAGACAGTATTGCTATCGTCAAAAGCTGGAAAAAAGCCAGTCCTAAATCTATTGTACATCTGGAAATAGCTTCAACACAAGATACAAAAGTCAGACACGCCGTTGCTAAATATTTGGCTCCTTATGCCGATTCTATCGGTGTAAACGAGCGTGAAACCATGGATATTCTTGAGGTCATCAATCAAAAAAAATTGCTTGAAACCTGCCGAAAAGAACCGTCAGCCGTTAACTTATTCAAAGCAATTATGGCCATAAAGAACAAACTTAAATATCCGCGCATTCAATTGCACATGTTTGGATTATATATAACCATTCAAAACAAAAACTTTCCGATTAAACCTTTAGCAAACAGAAACGGTATGGTGTTAGCGGCCACTGCAGCAGCATCAAAAGCTTATGTTGGAAAATTATCCGAAACATCAGATATATTAGAAGCTTACGGACAGCCTGTTTCAGATATAGGATTAAGTGAGCTTGAAAAACTTTCTAATTATCTTAAACAGCCGGATTTACTAAGCAAAGGTATAGCTTACCACAAAGATTTTGACATTATAACAGTTCCGACCATATTAATTGAAAAACCAAAAACTCTTGTTGGTATGGGAGATACTATCTCAGCTTTTTCAATTGTCGGTGCCCGTTGATTCGTCTGAAAGCCAAATAGAACTTTTTACTTTTGCTTCCAAAAATTCTCTGTGTGCTTTTTCTTCTTCTTCGCTTAATGCAAAAATGCGCGGTTGATGAAAAGTACGGCCGCTGAAATCAACAAAATTTTGAGTTTGATGTTTTTCTTTAACCGCTGTATTTCCAAGCATAGAAGGTTCATCACCGCCTAATAACTCAAGATAAACCTGAGCCAACAAATCGGCATCAAGCAAAGCTCCGTGTAAAGTACGGCTGCTGTTATCAACGCCGAAACGTTTACATAAAGCATCCAAATTGTTTTTTGCTCCGGGGAACATTTTGCGGGCTATTTCCAAAGTATCAATAACTCTGTCAAAAGAGTATTCTTCACGGCCGATTTTTTTGAGTTCATAATTGATAAAATTCATATCAAATGTAGCGTTATGCGCCACTAATATACCGTCATCACCGACAAATTCGATAAAATCAGCCGCTATATCCGCAAAAACCGGATAATCTTTTAAAAATTCTTCAGTTAAGCCGTGAACCGCTACAACTTCTTCCGGAACATCGCGCTCAGGATTGATGTATTGATGATAAGTCTTTCCTGTAGGCAAATGGTTAATTAATTCAACAGCTCCGATTTCAACCAAACGATCGCCTTTTTCAGGTGAAAGTCCGGTTGTTTCAGTATCAAACACAATCTCTCTAACCATTTTTACAATCCCTTAACATAATCAATCATCATTAAAACATCTAATTCCAACAAGTTAAAAGCCTTATCGGTATTAATTACTAAATCGGCTTTTTCTTTCTTCAGTTCATTACTCATTTGGACACTGTTGATTTTATCAAAATCGTCGGCTTGCACTTTATCGCGAAACATAACTCTTTTTTTCTGAATTTCGTAATCAACATCAGCGACAACAACAAGATCGCAATACTTATCCCATCCCATTTCATAAAGAAGCGCAACATCTACAAAAAAGCAATCATCATAACGGCTGTTTAGCTTTATTACTGATTTAAGATATTTTTTCAAAAAAGGATGAGTTAAACTTTCAAGTTTTTTAAGCTCTGAAGAATTATTAAAAACCAAATTACGCAAACTTCTTTTATTTACACAGCCGTTTTCCATAACCGAAGGAAAATTTTGCGCAATAGTCGCTATAAAAGATTTTTGAAAATACATCCTGCGAACCCAAGCATCGACATCAAAAACACAAAAGCCGTGTTTTCGTATAATCTTTGCTATAGTGGTTTTTCCGCACCCGATAGAACCTGTTATTGCTATAAGTTTCATTTTTATCAACAACCCCTGTGTATAAAACAGCTTTTAAGCACATATACGCCAAATTATGCAGATAATGACATTTTTGTGCGAAAAGATAATAACAGGTTGATAACTTTTGTAAACACATTTGCTTTATCTTAATAACTTAAAAAATTAACTATTCGTTAAAAAATATGTTTACAAATATGACTCGCCTGTTTGTAAGGAATTTAATTTTTATTAATAAATTGTTAACCATCTTATTAACAAATTGTTAACATCTGTATAACTTTTAGTATAAAAAATTATCCACACAAGATACAGGTATCTACAATTTACAAAAACATTTTAAATATTATATTTGGGTCGCAAAGCTGTTGAAAACTCTTGCCATAAACAAATATTGACTTTTCTTTGCAAAAGATATATCAAGAAATCGTTATGAAATTCATAATATCTTTTATATTTCCTCATATTTTCTAATTACAACGGACAATCATGCATTTAAAAGAATTAAAACAAAAATCTCCGGCAGCACTTTTAGCTGAGGCTGAAGCACTGGGTATTGAAGACGCTTCTTCTATGCGTAAACAGGATCTGATGTTTTCTATTTTAAAGAAAGTGGCGTCAGATGACAATATTATATATGGCGATGGTACTATTGAAGTTATGCAGGACGGTTTCGGTTTTTTACGTTCCGCTCAGTCTAACTATTTAGCTGGTCCTGATGATATTTATGTTTCGCCTGCACAAGTAAAAAAATTCGGCTTGCGAACAGGAGATACAATTGAAGGTGAAATTCGCGCTCCTAAAGATAATGAACGTTATTTTGCTTTAACAAAAATTAACCGTATCAATTTTGATGATCCTGAAAAATCAAAATTAAGAATCAATTTTGACAATTTGACTCCGCTTTATCCTACTGAAAAACTTGATTTTGATATAATTTGCGGAGATAAAGACTATACAACCAGAATTATTGATTTGGTTGCTCCTCAAGGAAAAGGACAGCGCGGCTTGATTGTTGCGCCGCCGCGTACAGGTAAAACGGTTATGCTGCAGAATATTGCACATGCCATTTCAACCAATCATCCTGAGATATATTTGATGGTGCTGCTTATTGATGAACGTCCGGAAGAAGTTACGGATATGACGCGTTCGGTAAAAGGCGAGGTTATCTCATCAACTTTTGATGAACCGGCTACACGACATGTTCAAGTTGCTGAAATGGTAATAGAAAAAGCAAAACGATTGGTTGAGAATAAAAAAGATGTTGTGATTTTGTTGGATTCTATTACTCGTTTGGGCCGTGCTTATAATACGGTGATTCCATCTTCAGGAAAAGTTTTGACCGGAGGTGTTGATGCTAACGCTCTTCAGCGTCCAAAACGTATATTGGGTGCTGCCCGCAATGTTGAAGAAGGCGGATCTTTAACAATTATAGCGACAGCTTTGATTGATACAGGATCACGTATGGATGAAGTTATCTTTGAAGAATTTAAAGGAACCGGCAATTCAGAAATTATTCTTGATAGAAAATTAACTGATAAACGTTTGTTCCCGACGATTGATATAACCCGTTCCGGTACCAGAAAAGAAGAAATGCTGGTTGATAAAGCCACGTTAACCAAAATGTGGGTTTTACGCCGCGTTTTAATGCAGATGGGAATGACGGACGGTATGGAATTTTTGTTGGATAAACTGAAGCAAAGCAAAGATAACAAAGATTTCTTCAATAATATGAATTCATAGCAAAAACCCCTTTATCAAATTGATAAAGGGGTTTTTGTTAATTGTTTTTGATTTCAATTTTTTCTGGAGTATTCAGAGTTCCTCCCAACATACAGCCTCCAAAAACTTTAATTTGAGTTTTAGAGCTTATGTTTCTTATTTCAGGATGTCGGATAGGATCAATAGCGAAAGTTCCTTTAGAGCAGCGAACTATGTAATATGTATCGCCGCGGTAGTTTTCACGCCACCAATCTTTAACTTTTACAAACGGTGTTCTTTCAAATAAAGCATCTTCGAATTTAGCATTTTCTTCTACTCCGTTTATGCAAAAGATGATTATAAATAAAAATACAACACCTATACCGCCGTTCCAATTACTATCTACAACTTCTCCATCGGCATCTCGAAGTTTGAGCAGAGCTGAAATTTTCGGTATAAAAACAAAAATTAAAGAGCAAAGGAAAATTGCTATCAACAATCCGATTGAATGAACCTTAATCACGTTAGTTAAAGTGAAAAGAGAACTTGAAATCATAAACACACTCAGTATTATTCCAGCCCATCCGCCTCTTACCGATGTTGACATAATCATAACATTGGCAGCTTTGAGGCTGATAAAAATGATGAGGGCCGCAATGATACCCAATACCTTTATGGTGGTTGTTGCAGAAATAAAAATTAAAGCGGTAGCAGCTGCAATAATTCCGATAAGAAAAAATACAGCATTACCGATTTTTTTCCACGAAAACCACTCGCTGATTTGAAATCCTTTCAAAGCAGCAATTACATTTTTTAATGTCTCCATATTAATAATATAATTAGTGAATAATAAAAAATTAGACAAAAAATAGCATTTTTTTTATTGAAAGTAAATTGAAATTTATTTGTTTTTATCTAAAAATTTTTCGATTTCACTCATTTTAAAAAATATGTTTTTAATTCCCAAAGATTTAACTTTTTCTATATAGCTTTCATTATTGTTCATTTCACAGCCCAAGAAAGCTATAACAGTCATGCCTGCTTTTAATCCGGCCGTCATACCGGCTAAAGAATCTTCTATTACAAAACAATCAGTTGGATTGTATTTCATTTTTTTTGCTGCCAACAAAAACAAATCCGGTTCAGGTTTTCCTTTTTCTACCATGTCCGCTGTAAAAATATTTTGCTGAGGAAAAATATTTTCAATACCGACCGCTTTAATTTTCAGCATTGTTTTGTCAAAAATTCCTCCCGTTGCGATACATTGGTCAAAGTTTTTATTATTAAATATATCTATTACACCTTCGGTGGCTTTCAATCCTTGTTTCAGCTTTTCAACATCGCGTTTAAGAGCTTCATCCCAAAAGTCATCATTGGTTATTATGTTTATCTTTTTTAGGTTTTCGCGTTTAGTTTTATCGCTCATTCCGCCCATATGCTTATTGGCAGTGTCAAAATCCCAATTTAGTCCGAATTTTTGATTAATCATTTCCTGTCTGGTTTCAAGCCAAAGTTTTTCACTGTCGGCAATCACTCCGTCAAAATCCCAAATTATTAATTTTTTCATTTTATCTCCAAAAAATATGAATCCGCCAAATGGCGCTGGAACGCGTCTTTTGATATTTTATGATATAAATGTTAACAATGATTAAAAATGCGTTCACGAGTCAAAAAATCGGCCTTTTTGGGCTTGCATAAAATTTCAAACAGAATATAAACTGTTTTTGAAAGGATTTTGCTATGGATAACAAAACTATATATGCTCTTTCCACTGTTTTTGGTAAATCAGGCGTTGCTGTTTTCAGAATTTCAGGAAACAATTCTTTGAAAGCTGTTGAATGTTTAACCGATATAAACAGTTCAAAAATTTCTCCCCGTCATGCCTATTTTTGTTCTTTGCATGATGTAAAAGGCAATGCTTTGGATAAAGCCTTGGTTATATATTTTAAGGCTCCTTTTTCTTTCAGCGGCGAAGATATTGTTGAAATCCACAGTCACGGCTCAAAAGCTGTTATTGCATCATTGCTTGAAAATTTGGGAATGTTGGAAGATTTTCGTTTAGCCGAACCGGGAGAGTTTTCAAAAAGAGCTTTTTATAACGGTAAAATGGATTTAACCGAAGCCGAAGGTCTGGCTGATTTAATTGATGCCGAAACTTCTGAACAACAGAAATATGCTTTACGTCAAATGGATGGCGAATTAAAAAATCTTTATGAAAGCTGGCGGTCTGATTTGGTTTCTGTCCTTTCATATTTAGAAGCATATATTGATTTTCCAGATGAAGAGCTTCCTGATGATATAGTTTCAAATTTAGAGAACACTGTATTTAAAGTTAAAAATTCTATACAATCGCACTTATCGCAAAGCAACTGCGGCGAACGTTTGCGAGATGGTTTCAGAGTTGTGATTTTAGGCGAACCAAATGCCGGAAAGTCAAGTTTGTTAAATACACTGGCAAAACGTGAAGCTGTTATTGTTTCTGATGTTGCTGGAACAACCCGTGATGCGATAGATGTTTATTTGAATATAGGCGGTTATCCTGTTATTTTTACCGATACAGCGGGTTTGCACAGCACAGAAGAACAAATTGAAAAGAAAGGCATCGAAATAGCATATGAAAAAGCAGAAGATGCTGATCTTATAGTTGCTTTAATTGATGGTAAAAATCCTAATGTTGAACAGTTTGAAAAACTTTCAACTTCTTGTAAAAACAAAATTATTTATGTAGTTAATAAATCTGATATTCTGTCGCAAGAACAGTGTTATTCTTTTATTGAAAAAGGTTTTATGGTAATTTCCGCGAAACAAAAATCCGGTATAAATTCTTTAATAAATAAGGTAAATAATCGTATTGCTTCTGAATTTACCGGTAATTCTTCAGCTTTAATTACAAGACAGCGTTACCGTGAAGTTTTGAACGATGTATTTAAAAATCTTAATGATTTTAATTTGAATAAATCTATTGAATTGGCCGCAGAAGATATAAGGCTCGCAGCCAGAAATATAGGTAAGATAACCGGACGTATAGAAGTTGATGAAATTCTAGATAAAATTTTCGGAAGTTTTTGTATTGGTAAATAATCAATCCAATTTATAAATATATACATTTTTAAAAAACAAACACTTTCCTGTTTTTATTTCTTCATAAAGCGGGAGATTAGGAATTTTGAATGTGTTCGAAATTATGATTTGTGCTTTTTTGTGCTCTTTAAGCACTTTATCACCGAATTTTTCCATTAATGTATCCATTAGAAAACATACGATAATATCAATTTGGCTGAAATCATATTCGAATAAATCCTGACATAAAATCTGAACGTTTTTAAGTTTTCTGGCTCTGAATTTTGCTATTAAAGCTGCAAATTTTCCCCATTCAACGCCGATAAATTGGTGTTCAGGAAATTTTTTTGCCAATTTTAACAGCAGACTTCCGCAGCCGCAGCCGGGATCAAGGATTATAAGTTTTCTGTTTGTTTTTTTTAGTATTTCTGCAGTACGGTTAATTATGATTTTCTTTTCGATTCCAAAACTTGGAACATAGGGAGGACATTCTCTGTAATGTTTGTTTGTGTATAGTTTTATGATGGCTATCCATATCCATACCAAAAGCACCATACATATAATATTTATTGTCAATAAAAAACAGAACGTAAACATATTTTCCTCCTGCATATAATTTAGCCTGTTCTTTCTAAAGAAAGGTTAATTTTTGCCTTGCTAAAATGACAAAAATGGACTAAACACAACATATTAAAATTTTAGGATCTTAAAATGCAAAAACACTATAATGTTATTGTTGTAGGTGGCGGACATGCCGGTTGTGAAGCTTGTGCCGCTGCGGCGCGTATGGGGGCGGAAACATTACTTGTTACCCATAAAAAATCAACCATTGGAGAAATGTCATGCAATCCCGCTATCGGTGGTTTAGGCAAAGGACATTTTGTTCGTGAAATAGATGCGCTCGATGGTCTGATGGGGCGTGTTATAGATAAGGCAGGTATTCAATTTAGAATGTTGAATATGTCAAAGGGGCCTGCTGTTCGCGGACCGAGAGCGCAAGCTGACCGTGACTTATATCGCAAATATATGCTTGAAGCCTTGGAAAAACAGCCTCATCTTGAAATATTGGAAGCAGCTGTTGAAGGTCTTTTATTTGATAATAATACAATTATCGGCGTAAAATTAGCGGATAATTCTCAAATTTTTGCTGATTCCGTCGTCTTGACTACGGGAACTTTTTTAAATGGGGTTATGTTTACAGGACACAAAACCTCTGTCGGCGGACGTGTAAATGATGTAAGTTGCAGCGGTATAACACCGTATTTAAAGGAAAAAGGACTTCATTTAGGGCGTCTTAAAACTGGTACTCCGGCTCGCTTGAACGCTGATTCTATAAAATGGGATATTTTGGAAACACAGCATGGAGATAATCCTCCGCAGCCTTTCTCTTATATGACAAAAGAAATTACCAATCCGCAAATAGATTGTTATATAACCCATACAAACGAGCAAACCCATAAGATTATTCGTGATAATTTTGAAAAATGCGCTCTTTTTTCGGGGTTAATAAAAGGCGTCGGCCCCCGTTATTGTCCAAGTATTGAAGATAAATTGGTTAAATTTGCCGACAGAACAAGCCATCAAGTTTTTTTAGAGCCTGAAGGTCTGAATAGCAAAGTTGTTTACCCAAACGGGTTGTCTACTTCTTTGCCGGCTGATGTGCAGGACGCTTTTTTACATACTATTAAAGGATTGGAAAATGTTGAAATTATTCGTTATGCTTATGCTATCGAATATGATTTTGTAGATCCTCAGGAATTGGATCATTGTTTGCAAGTCAAAAAAATTCCGCACCTTTATTTGGCGGGGCAAATTAATGGAACAACCGGATACGAGGAGGCTGCCGCACAAGGTATTTTAGCCGGCATTAATGCTGCTCTTAAAGCTCTGCGTCCAGATAGTGAATTTGTTATTGATCGCAGTCAGGCTTATATTGGCGTTATGGTTGATGATTTGATTACAAAAGGTGTTGATGAACCATACAGAATGTTTACATCACGCTCTGAATATAGGCTTTATTTACGTGCGGATAATGCTGATGCGCGTTTAACCGAGGCCGGATATAATATCGGCTGCGTATGTCAGGAACGTTATGATGTTTTTAAGAAAAAGCAAGCTGAAATTTTAAGGTTAAGAAAATTATCCGACAATTTATCTCTTCGTCCGTCTGAACTTGAAATCTACGGCATAAAAAAAGACAGCCGCCGCTCGGCGTTCAATTTAATGTCTTATGATGATGTTTCACGTGAAACTATGTTTAATATTTGGCCGCAATTAGCTGAATTTTCTCCTGAAGTTTATGAAGCTGTTGAAATAGAAGCGCGTTATTCAGGCTATATAAAACGGCAAATGGCAGATATTGAAGTATTTCAAAAAGACGAAAAATTAAAAATCCGTGATGATATAGATTATCATAAAATAGGCGGACTTTCTAACGAAATGGTAATAAAACTCAGCCGCGTGCGACCTGCTACTATAGGTGAAGCTTCGCGTATATCGGGTGTTACTCCGGCTGCTGTAATGGCTATACTTGGATATTTGAAAAAATGAATAATACTGCTGAAAAGATAAATTGTTCCTGCAAAAGACCTTGGCCGACCCGAGAAGAGGCTGTTGATTTATGGGAAGAGGGAATACATGACCGTTGTTTAAAATCTTATGGTTTTCCGTTTGAAGATGAATACCGCTTTCATACTCAGGGTGTTGCCCGTGCCGCAGAGGCAATAGCTGCTCATATACCGGGGATGAATAGTGAGAAAGCTTTTGTTTTGGGATTATTGCACGATTATGGTAAGAAAATAAATGAACGTATGGAAGGGCGTTTTCATGGCCGTGAAGGTTATGAAAAAATGCTTGAATTAGGATATCCTGAGGTAGCAAAAATATGTTTGACCCATACTTTTCCTAAGAAAAATTTTGAAGACGGCGAATTTTCATATCCGGAAGATTGGCAAATATGGTGCCATAAAACTTTGGCCAATATTGAATATGATGATTATGATTATTTGATAGGTCTTTGTGATAAATTTTTTGAAGGAATGTCAATGGTTTCTATTGAAAACAGAATAAAAGGCATTGTCCGCCGCTATCAGCTATCGCCAAAGCAAGAAGATATCTTGTTAAAAGATGCTTTGCGGCTGAAAGCTTATTTTGATAAAAAAACAGGTTGTGATATATATGATATATTGGGAATAAAAGAATAATGCAAAAGTTCAGCTACCATACGCATACCAATATTTTAGGGTTTGACGGCAAAAATACAGCCGAAGAAATGATAAAAAAAGCAGAAGAAATCGGTTTTGAAGAAATAGGTATATCAAATCATTTTATATATCATCCAAATTTGCAAGAAAAGGATAATATGTTTTTTAATGATATGCAAAAAATGGAAACAGCAGCAAAAAAGATTATAGAAAGTATCAGGCAGGCAGCACTAAATTCTAAAATAAAAGTCTATGCCGGATTTGAAGTCGACTTTTTTCCTTCTGCCCGCTGGCGCTCAGATTTTGAAAAAATAAGAAAAAATATAGATGCTGATTATTTTATAGGTTCTACTCACATTTTGAGGGATAAAGATGAACAGCATATTTATAATATGTACCATTACTATTATAAATCTGAACATCGTTTTAAAGATGATATTTTGCAGGAATATCTTTCAAATTATTGGAAAAATATTGCTGCCGCTATTAAAAGCGGATATTTTGATTTTATAGCTCATCTTGATGTTTATAGAATTTTCAAATTGTTTGACCATTTAAAATTTGAAGAAGAAATTGCTGATTTAATAGATACTTTTGGAAAATATAAAACTCCTTTTGAACTCAATACAAGCGGATGGACAAAGTATGGAATACAGCATCCGGATAATAGTTTTTTGATAAAATTACGTGATAAGAATGTTCCTGTTGTAATAAGCGATGATGCGCATAGTGTATCAATGCTTGCACAGCACTTTCAAAAAGCAGAAGATTTGCTGTCTGAGTTAAATTATACTAATAGATGGAAGTTAAAAAAATGATTCAAAATTTCAGTTATCATACACACACAAATTTTTCAGACGGAAAAAACAGTCTTGAAGAAATGCTTGCGCGTGCGGTTGAACTCGGCTGGAAAGAGATAGGCATAAGCGATCATATGATCATTCATAGAAATTTAAAAAACAGCAAATCATGGGAGCGTTGGAAAACCGATGCGCATATATACCATGATGATTTCTCTTCTACTTATGAAGATTTTGCGCGTTATGCCGAAAATGTCAGAAAAGTGTCGGAGCATTTTAATATCAATGTAAAAGTTGGAGCTGAGGTTGATTTTTTTACTTATTCGGGATGGATTGATAGTTTTTTGAAGTTAAAGGAAAAACTTGGTCTTGATTATTACATTTCAGGAAATCACTATCTTTTTATTGATGATGAATGTGAAAATATAATTGATATAAAAGATACAGAATTGCTTCCTTATGAAGAACAAGTATCTGCATTGAAACGTCATTTCAAAACTATTGGAAAAGCAGCGGAAAGTGGAATTTTTTCTTTTATAGCTCATCTTGATTATGCTAGAAAAGCCAAAATTTGCGGTAAAGATGATTTTGTAAATGAAAAATTAGAGCTCATAAAAACATTGGCTGCCACTGATACTGCAACTGAATTAAGTACCAAAGGATTGCGAAAAGGAGATGACTTTTATCCTAATAGCAATATGTTGAAAGAAATTGCAAAGAATAATATAAAAGTTGTTATTAGTGATGATGCTCACCGAATCTGTGAATTAGGGTACAAATTTACTGAAGCGGAAGAGGCTCTTAAAAATGCTAAAATCTTAAACAGATGGACTTATGTTCAGAAATAGATTCTGTTTATTAAAACAATTGATTGTTTTTATACAATATATTCCAAAAAAATATTTGAACAGCAATATTGTTTATTTAAAAATAATTATTTAAGTGCTAGTGTCAGCATGTTAATGCTTAATAATTTTATATAAACCAATGAATGTTAAAAAATCAGATTTGTAAAATATATGTTTATAAATC
>UQMA01000010.1 GCA_900542055.1 uncultured Azospirillum sp.
TCCGGCAGCCGATGCCTCTAAAAAGCCTATTGACGTAAAGGCTTTTATTGAAGGTTTGTTTGAAAACGGAAATTATCTTTGCACTTTGCCGGGGGCAAAACTTCCTGATGGCACAACATTGAATATCAATGACGAAACGCGCCGTCGTTTAGCTTTGTTTTCCGATGGACAGTTTTTAGTTTCTTCCGAACACAAATTCGATGGTCCGGTACTGAACTTCCAAACCATTGCCGCTAAAAAAGGGTTGGTAATGCAGCCGCCGCGCTACATTACACAAAACGAACTCAATACAATTTACGCTTTGGGCGAACGCAACAAACCGATTTCGGGAGACGATGTCGATTTGGAACGCTTGCAAATGCAGCAAGACTTTGTAAATATTGTAAAACGCGCCTCTTCTATGAAAGTGTCGGATGTTCACATCGTTGTATCTGATACATGTTCTGAAGTTATATTCCGCACCAATGGTATTATGGTTAAGGAAATGGAATACAGTAAGGATTGGGGCGAGTTATTTGTGCGCGCTGCATTCGCTTCCGCCGATATTTCCGATTCAAACTATGCACAAAATGAATTTCAGGGCGCTCAGAAATTGGGAGCAACGCCTTTGCGCGGTTCTAAAGGAAAATTAATGCTTCCGCACAATGTATTGGCGATTCGTTTACAATTTAACCCGATTGCGTTCGGTTCACAATATTTGGTAATGCGTATTTTGTACGCCGATGACAATCCTGATGGAAGCGATGACTTGTCGGCATTAGGCTGCGGTGATTATGAACAGGATTTGTTTTTCCGCTTGCGCTCAGCGCCGGTTGGATTGAACGTTGTGGCAGGTCCTACCGGTTCGGGAAAATCGACCTTGTTGCAGCGTAACATGATTAAGCTGATTAAAGAAAAAAATAATGAAGTTAACCTTTTAACTGTGGAAGACCCTCCTGAATATCCTATTCCGGGGGCAAGACAAATGCCTGTGACCAACGCTAACACCGAAGAAGAAAAAGCCGAGCAATTTGGTTTGGCTTTGAACGCCGCATTGCGTTCCGACCCTGACGTGCTGATGGTTGGTGAAACACGTTCTTTGTCTGCGGCAAATCTGGTGTTTAAAGGTGCTTTGTCAGGGCACTTGGTTTGGACAACGCTGCACGCCAACTCTGCACCTGCCATTGTTACCCGTTTGCGCGATATGGGCGTTCAATCGTATATGCTCGGCGATCCTGAATTGCTGAAAGGTTTGGTTTCGCAGCGTCTGTTCCAAAAACTCTGTCCTTATTGCCGTATGCCCGCAAAAGAGCATTTGGACAATCCGGCAGTAAAACGCCTGCGGATTGCTTTGGGTGATTTTGGTTTGGAAAACACTTTTATAAAAGGACCGGGGTGCAAATTCTGCAACGGCCGCGGTATTAAAGGACGTTTGGGTATTCAAGAAATGATTTTGCCAGACGCAACATTTTTACAATTGATGATCGGCGGCGAAACCCGCAAAGCTATTGACTATTGGACCAGCGACCTGAACGGCCGCCCTATGAAAGACGTGGCTTTGGAAAGAATGTTAAAAGGTTTGGTGGGTTTGGATGAAGTTGAACGTTGGTGCGGATTGCTTGACCAACGTCCGGTATACTAAAACAAGCGGAGAAAAAAATGGACGAGAACAAGAGAAGACAATCGGCTTCAAATTTGGCAAAAGCAGCTCAGAAGCTCAATTCGGTTGAAATTTATTATGCCAAAATGATTTGCAATATGTCTGGCGCGACCAGATTGAAAATCTACCGCAAATTGGCTTCATTGATGTCCAACCGCTTTTCTTTGATGAACGCTTTGGATATGTTGCACGCCACAATTACAAACGACGGCAAAAATCCGAGCGAACCTATGGCTATTGCTATTGCACAATGGGCAAACGCCTTGCAAAATGGTCAACCGTTTTCCGAAGCTTTGCGCGGATGGGCTCCCGATCGTGAACGACTGATGTTATCCGTGGGCGATGTTTCTGACTTGGAAAGCGCTATTAGAAACCTTATCCGCGTTACGGAAGGCACAACCAAAATGCTGCGTCCTATTGTCAGCGCCATCAGCTATCCTGCGTTTTTGTTAATGATGGTTACTTTGATTATTTACGGTATCGGTGCCTACATGGTTCCGCCGATGATTGAAGCAGCTCCAAACGTACAATGGACAGGTATTGCAAAAAACTTGGCGGATTTGTCCGCTTGGATTAGAGTTTATTGGCCGATTGCGTTTTCGATTGTGCCGGCTGTCGGTATTTTAATTTATGCCACTATCGGTATTTGGACCGGACCGATCCGCGCTTTTTTTGACAATCTGCCGCCTTGGTCTTTGTATAAAGTGTTTGTCGGTATTACATGGCTGTTGGCAATGTCGGCATTGGTAAAAGGCGGAACGCCGGTTTCAAACGCTCTGCGTGCTCTGCGTCGTGATTCCACTCGTTATTTGGCTGAACGTATTGATAAAACTTTGGTTTTCATCAATAACGGTGACAACTTAGGACAAGCTTTATCTAAAACGGGGCTTGGCTTTCCTGATCCGGAAATTATCGGCGACTTGAAAATTTATTCCGAAATGGATAACTTTGAAGAAGCGCTTGAAAAACTGGCTAATGATTGGCTTGATGATTCCGCTTATATGATTGAACAAAAAGCCGGAATTTTGAACATGGTTGCCTTGCTTGCCGTTTCAGGCGTTATCGCATGGGCGGTTATGGGTACTTTCGTCATGCAAGACCAAATCACCAGCGCAATGGGAGTGGGCTAAAATGCTTAACAAACTGAAAGCTTTTGCTCCACAGTTAAAAATTGCGGCAGCGATTGTTGTTTTGCTGACATTGTCATTTGCCTGCTTTATGAAAGCCGGCGGCATGCGTTCAAGCAGCAAAGCCGCGCGTGAAGTTGCTCTTATTGCTCAAGGCGTTCACCAACTTTATGCACATAAAAACAGTTATTGGATGCTTAGTTCCGACAGCCTGAAAAGTAATAATATTTTAATAAATTTCCGTTATAAGAACGGTCAACTGAGAAACGCTTTAGGTAAGCCTGTTTTGGTCGGAAAAGGTGAAAACGGCGATATTGTTATGCCTGGTGATAGAAGCTTTGATATTGTCTACACCGACTTAACAACAAAAGAATGCCTAGATACAGCGGCTTATCAGTATGAACAACATGAAATTTTAGGTCTTTTGCAAATTACAATCATCGGCAAAGAGAAAAGCCAAACTTTTGATTGGGGAGCAAAAACCTATAAATTGCCGGTTTCTCGGCATGAAGCTGAAAATTTTTGTTCCGATGGTTCAAAAGTGGTTTGGACATTTGAATAAGCGAGCAAAAAACAGCTTGTAAATAAAAAAGCTTGTAGTTGTTACAAAACTGTAATATAATACAAGCCGGAATGTGATTATTGAGGAGAAAAAAATGAAAAATTTTAAAAGCGAACAGTCTGGACGTTCCATGGTCGAAATGCTCGGCGTGTTGGCCATCATCGGCGTTTTGTCTGTTGGTGGTATTGCCGGTTATTCAAAAGCTATGGCTAAGTTCAAATTGACCAAAGCTATGGATCAGGTTTCTACGACCGTTACCAACATTCGTACTTTGTATTCTGGTCAGCCTAACTATGATGGTTTGACCACAACAACAGCTATTCGTATGGGCGCTGTCGGAGCAGAAATGTTGAACGGTGTTGCTAATACAACCGCAACAGCCGCATACAATGCTTTCAATGGTCGTGTATTTATTGCTGCTGCTACCGGTGGTCAAAGCTTTATCGTTGCTTTTGCCGGTTTAGGTAAAGAAGCTTGCGTTTCTTTAGGTACTGCTGACTGGGGTTCTGGTTCTGGTTCTGGTTTGATTTCTGTCGGTGTTGCCGGCACATCACCAACAGCTGACGTATCAACCATGATTTCAGGTACCGGTGTTGGTACAACAGCAAGTGCAACTTTGCCGTTGAAACTGTCTACAGCTGCTACACAATGCAGCGGTACAGGCGATGTTAACGCTGTTTATTGGAACTACTACTAATCTGTTAAAAGATTTAGTTTAGTCAAAAAGCTCAGAAAATTTATTTCTGAGCTTTTATTTTTTTGTTTATAAAGCACTCTTCATTATAAATAACTAATAATTGTTTTTATCCGTTATTTATATTAAGATATTTTAAATATATTGAAATTAGTATGTTTTTTGGAGAGTTGCAATGAAAATAAAAACAAACCAGCAAGGGCAAACGCTGAAAGGCATATTAGTTTTGTTCGCATGTATCGCCATTATCGGCGTTGCAAGCATTAATGTGTATTTTCGGCTGATGGAAAGAGCAAAGGTTGTTAATTTAATAAACCAGACAGCCATAATTATTAACAGCACCTATGCCTTTTATAAAGGACATCCGCCTTATGACGGATTAAACAACAGTATTGCTGTTTTGCAAAAGCTTGTTCCTGCCGATATGATTGACGGAAAAGAAAAAATAAAACACGCTTTCAAAGGCGAGGTCATTCTCCGAGCACTTAATTCTCAACAAGGTTTTACTCTGATCTATCGCAATCTTCCCACCACTGCGTGCCGTATGCTCGCTGAAACAAACTGGGGAAACGAAGATTCCGGTTTGAAATATTTGTTTGCCTCTCCGACAAAACATAAAATTCCAAAAAATTTTCCTAAAAAACTTTTAGACAATGAATATCATATATCACAGCTTCCACTATCACATGAAGAAGCTGTTTCTGCTTGCAAATGCAAAAGAAACGATTGTTCAATAACATTTATTTATCAATAAGCTTTAACTGAAATATCTTTTAACACAGCAGCAAAATTCTGAGTTGAAGGATTGCAGATATAAGCGCCAGCTGCTAATTTTGAATCTGCGGCTAAAAAACAAAAGCGGCGGACAAAAATAAAATGTGTTCCGTCAAGTGAATAAAAAAGATTCAAATAACCATCATCAACGCAAAGCTGAAAAGTTATTTCTTCACATTTTACGTTCAAGAACTGAACCGCCGTATCAATATAGCCATTCTGAATAACAGAAGAAGATAAAAATAAATTTTCATTTTTATCTTTAATTAAAGCCAATTTACACAAATTTTGCGCGTCAATCCGCCCCATCAGCCCGTATTGCGCCCCTTCTGGTTGATCGGACGCTATTTTCCACACAACCTTAAAAACAAAATTTCCTTCTTGTTTGGCATAAAAAAAATGCCCGTTGTCTTTTGCTATGTTGCTGCGCTTATCTTGAAAAAAATCTGTTTGTAAAGCGGCTTTGACAACCAATGAACCGGAAGCAAAATTAAACTCCGGTTCATTAAGCCAATCAAAGTCTTTAATAGTTTCAAGGTGCATCAAAAGCTCCGAACATTTTCATCGGGCATTTTTTCTAAAACTTTTTCAAGTTCGGAATTTTTTTGATGAGGAGCGATAATTTTCAAGATTATGATTTCATCGCCGACACCTTTAAAATTATTCAAACCTTTGCCTTTCAAACGCAGTTTTTCGCCGCTGCTGGCATAAGGCGGAATTTTTACGGCAACTTGTCCGTCAATAGTCGGCACAATAATCTTTGCGCCCAAAATTGCTTCTTTTACCGTGATAGGCAATTCCATAATAACATTTTGTCCTTCTAGGCTGAAATAGGGATGTTTTTCGACATTCAGGGTAATAAGAACATCGCCGTTTTCTCCCCCCATATAGCCGACTTTGCCCAAACCTTTTAAGCGCAAAGTCTGTCCATCGACTGTTCCTGCCGGAATTTTAACATTAATGTTTTTTCCGCCGAGATTGACTTGCTGTTCCGAACCTCTGACCGCCGACAGAAAATCTATTTTCATCGTATAGGCAATATCTTCGCCTTTCCGTGCGCGTGAACGCCCGCGTCCAGCAGCATTGCCGCCGAAAGCAGAAAAAATGTCATCGCCGAAAATAGAAGAAAAGTCAAAATCTCCGCCCTTTCCGCCGGCAGAAGAAGTATAATAAAAGCCATTGGCACCGCCAAACGGATTGCCGCCGCCTTGATTGCTGCCGCCCTGCCCGAAACCGGCTCCGAAACCTGTTGGCTTGCCCTCGGAATCAATTTCGTTATTATCGTATTTTGTTCGTTTGGCTTCATCGCCTAAAATATCATAAGCTGCCGAAATTTCCTTAAATTTTTCGGCAGCCGCGGGATTGTCTTTATTGACATCCGGATGATATTTGCGAGCCAGCTTGTGATAAGCTGATTTAATCGTAGCTTTATCTGCTGTTTTGCTGACCCCTAAAATTGCATATAAATCTTTTCCCATTTGATACTCTTAAAAATCAAAAACCTTTTCTGGTATCTATATAGGGTTTATTTTTACCGATTACAAGCGAACGCAGTCAAAGGTAACGCGGCGATAGTAACCATGGTAAAGATTTATTTTGCGCAAAATAGCCGTACGATTGCCGTGTTCACTGCAATAATGCGCAGCCAAAGGCATTAATTCGTCAACACGGATATCTCTATATTCATAAGTGATAAAATTATCACTGCTGCCTTTCACGGCTACGCGACGTGAAAAAGATTGATAATCCGATTCATTGACTTTAACATCTTTGCTAACGGCAGGAGCTTTAATAACGGCGCTTTCGCTCAGGCAGCTGCTGTCTTGTTCAACAACATAATATCTGATTTGATCTTCTTTAACGGTAACCGGAGTTTGAACCACTGCCGGCTGCTGTTCAACAACGACAGCTTCTTTTGCTGTTTGATTGCAGTCCATAGCCCAAAATTTGTGACAACCGTCTTTACCGCAGGTTGTGCAGGTTTGACAACCGCTCAAAAAGGCACTTACGCCCAGAATAAACAAATTTATTTTTTTCATTTTTTCACCCTTTATAAATTATCTTGACGAAAGATAATACTTTTTGACAAAAATGCAACTTTTTTAGTCAAGTAAATCATAAATTTCTTTTCCTGCCCGCTCTAATATTTGTAAAACCTTGCGATTTTTCGAATCTTTGTTGCGGCTATTATCCAATTTATTAAGCATTTTTTGCAGTTTTTCATTAAATCTGGTATTTTCACGCAATTTTTCAACCTGCCGCAAATTTTCTTCATCATTTATTTTAACATTTGCAACGGCTTTTACAACCGCCAGATATTGAGCTTCTTTACTAGCGCTATACTGAGCGTTTACATCGCCAGCGGCAAGCATAGCCGCAGCCATTATAACCGGTAATATTTTCATTTTTTCCCCTCGCTTAAAATTAATGATTGAGTTTGCTTACACCTTTAATATAATACATAAAAATATTTTGACCATTTTTTTATTGAGGTTATGGATATGAAAAAAACAATTTGGGCTTTGTTTGACAACCGCATGGGAAGTATTGGACAGGCAAAAGGCATTTTGCAGGAACTTGCCGATGATTTTGAAATTGTCGAAAAAAAAATAGTTTACACAAAACTGGCAGCGCTTCCCAACCAACTGCGAGGCAGACATTTTTTAATCGGAGTTGACACAAAAGCTTCCGATAATTTAAAAACAAAAGACTATCCTGATATTGTGCTGTCCATCAGCCGAAGAACAGCTCCTATAGCTCTTTGGCTCAAACGACGTTCAAAAGGCAAAACTAAAATCGTTCAGCTTATGCTCCCCGGAACATACGGTCTTAAAGATATGGATTTGGTAGTTGTTTCGGAACATGACCGCAACAAGGCTCAAGGAGATAATATTTTTTACATCACAGGCTGCCCTCACCGCGTAACACCGGTAACTTTAGATGAAGCACGTAAAAAATGGGAACCCGTTTTTTCAAATCTTCCGCGTCCGTTCACTGTCGTTTTGGTCGGCGGCGCCATAAAAGGAAAACCTTTCAGTGATGAAAATGCAACTCTTTTAGCTGAAAGCATAGCTAAAGTCCAACAACAGTTTTCCGGTTCGATTTTGATTACATCATCACGGAGAACAGGAAAAAGCGCCGAGGATATCATTATGAGCAAAATAAAAGATATTCCGGCATATACTTACCTTTGGGGAGAAAAAAAAGAAAACCCGATTATGGGATTTTACGCCTGTGCCGATCAAATTATTGTAACCGGAGATTCTGTTTCAATGGCCTGCGAAGCTTGCGGCACAAACAAGCCAGTTTTCATTTTCAGCGGAAAAAATTGGCTGACAGCAAAACATTTGCGCTTTGTCAAATCATTGATTGACGGTAAATACGCGGCTGATATTGACGACAAAAACATAGCTGATTTCAAGCCGATAAAAGCTTTAAATCCATCGATTGAAACAGCAGAGAAAATCAAGAAGCTTATCAAATAATTTTAACAGCGTATTACCGGACGATTTGTAACAATATGTAACAAGATGTTAAAAGAAAAAAATCGAGTTTTATGCTATATTTTCGCCTAGATTTGTTTTTTTATTAATTTTTGCGAGGATTTTACTAAAATGGGAAAACTTAAAGTTGCCGTTATCGGCGCCGGCATGATGGGCAAAAACCACATTAAAACATACAAAAATATGCCTGATGTCGAGCTGGTCGGTGTTTTTGACATTTTTCCCGAGGCTGCCAAAGCCGCGGCTGAAACTTTTGGCATCAAAGCTTTTTCTTCAATGGAAGAAGTTGCTAAAAAAGTAGATGCTGTCAGCGTGGTTACAACTTCTGTTACTCATGCCGATGTCGGAGAATTTTTCTTAAACCATGGCATCCATTGCATGATGGAAAAACCTTTGGCCACTTCACCGGAAGGTTGCCGCCGCTTGATTGATGCTGCCGCAAAAAATAATGTTACGCTTTGCGTCGGACATATTGAACGTTTTAATCCGGCGGTTGAACAAATGGCAAAAATTTTATCGGACACTTCAAAAATCCGTTCGCTGACAGCACAGCGTATGTCGGCAGCTTCAGGTCGTATTACCGATGTTTCGGTAGCCATGGATTTAATGATTCATGATGTTGAGGTTATTCAATCTTTGGTTAAATCGCCGGTTGTTGACGTTCAGGCCGTTGCTGTTAGAACTCCGGATCATCCCGAAGGAAAAGATTATATCAGCGCTTTGCTGCAATTTGAAAACGGGGTTACCGCTAATATTACAGCCAGCCGAATCACACAAGCACGCGTTCGCACTTTAACC
Source organism: uncultured Azospirillum sp. (assembly GCA_900542055.1). Classification (GTDB taxonomy): domain Bacteria; phylum Pseudomonadota; class Alphaproteobacteria; order RF32; family CAG-239; genus JAFUYI01. The sequence goes on from UQMA01000010.1 coordinate 9,098, forward strand.
GTTACAACCGATACAAACTATATTGATATGGATTTTATTAATCAAAGCATTAACGTTCACTCGCAAGGACGTATGCCTTATGTCAATCAAGAAGAAATTCCTGAATGGATGAATTATGGTTTGAAAGGCAGCGTTGAACAGTTATTCATTCCGACAAATCAGCCTCTGCAAGCTGAATTAAATCACTTTGTAAAGTGCATAAAAGGCATTGAAACACCTCGTATTAACGGAGAAAACGCGTTTGAAGCTTTGAAAGTTATCTGGGCAATTGAAGAAAAATTGGGACTTTCTTCAACAGAAAAGAGCTCTTCCAATATTAAAAAATCTGTTTCAGCCGCTTAAAACTAAAAATGGTTCAGCGGTATAAAATTACCGTCGAATATGACGGCACCGGTCTTTTGGGATGGCAAAAGCAATTAGACGGTCCAAGTGTTCAAGAATATTTGGAAAAAGCTGTTTTTGGCTTTTTAGGACAAAATACCGAAGTATACGGTGCCGGACGCACCGATGCCGGTGTTCATGCTTTGGGGCAAGTTGCTCATTTTGATTTAGAAACCGCCATTGATCCTTTTAGAGTTAGAGAAGCAATGAATGCTCATTTGAGAAATTTAGATGCACCGGTTTCGGTCCTAAAAGCAGAATTAGTTGATGAAAATTTTAATGCCAGATTTTCTGCTAAAGGGCGTAGCTATATTTACAAAATAACCAATCGCCGTTCGCCTTTGGTGCTCGATAAATATCGCAGTTGGTGGGTTTATGTCCCGCTTGATGTGGAAAAAATGCGCGCAGGTGCAAAATTTTTACTCGGACATCATGATTTTACCTCTTTCCGTGCTGCAAAGTGTCAGGCAAAATCTCCTATTAAAACTTTGGATAAATTAGATATTGTACAAAACGGTGAAAATATAGCTTTTTACGTTGAAGCGCGTTCCTTCCTGCACCATCAAGTGCGCAATATGGTCGGCACGTTGAAATTGGTGGGGGACGGACATCTGACACCTGAAGACATTAAGACAATTCTCGAAAACAAAAATCGGGCTTCTGCAGGTCCTACCGCACCGGCACACGGACTTTATCTGAATCAAATTACCTACTAAAACAATTGTTTTCAGCAGATTTAATTTTAACCTTGACCGAAACGTATCGTATTGTTAAAAGATAAAATAAATTTATAACTCAAAAACAAACAGGACTAAAAAAATAATGCTGACACCAAAAAATAATGCCAGCCAGATGCGCACTCAAATTCTGGTTAAAATCGTTGAAAAATTTTTGCAAAATCGTTTTGCTGATGCGGATCGTATTCCTTTAGAAATAAATCCTAAAAGCGAATCATCAAACCGTTGCTGCACCTATAAAGAAAGAGCTGTTGTAAAATATCGCTGCATGGCAGCAATGGGATTTACTCCGGATGATGAAAACGATGAATTAACCGGTCTGAAGGAATATGGAGAAAAAGCAATATCGCGCAGCGAACATGCCGAAAATAAAATATCTGTTATTTCTGAAGCCTGCTCTGCTTGTCCGAAAACGCATTATTTTGCAACAGACGCATGTCGCGGCTGCTTTGCCCGCCCTTGTCAGGTAAACTGTCCTAAACAGGCTATTACTATTGTAAACGGTCGTTCGCATATTGATGAAACAAAATGTATTTCATGCGGACGCTGCCATGACGTTTGCCCTTATAACGCCATTGTTCAAGTTCCTGTTCCTTGCGAAGAAGCTTGTCCTGTCGGCGCAATCAGCAAAGATGAAAACGGCAAAGAACATATTGATGCCGAAAAATGTATTCTTTGCGGGAAATGCCTGATGTCTTGTCCGTTTGGAGCTATTGTCGATACTTCGCAGATTGTTGACGTACTTCAATCATTGGCCAACGAAAACAAAAAAGTTGTTGCTATGTTGGCGCCGGCTGTTATCGGCCAATTTACAGGAACGGTTAATCAACTTATCGGCGCTTTGAAAAAGCTTGGTTTTGACGATGTTGTTGAAGTTGCCGTCGGCGCTGATATCACAACACGCAAAGAAGCTGCCGAGTTTATTGAAAAAATGGAAAACGGCGAAAAGCTGATGACAACTTCATGCTGTCCTGCTTATTACAAAGCGGCCACCGTACATATTCCTGAAATCAAACCTTTTGTTTCTCATACGCGCACCCCGATGTATTACACAGCTGAATTGCTCAAACAAGAACAGCCTGACTGCGTTGCAGTATTTGTTGGTCCGTGTTTAGCAAAACGCGCTGAAGCAGAAAACGATCCAAATGTAGATTATGTATTAACTTTCGAAGAAATAGGCGCAATGCTTACAGCAAGCGGTATAAAAGTAACAGAATGTGAGGCTCAGGAATTTTCGAAGATTTCATGCGCTCAAGGCCGCAAGTTTCCAATCAGCGGCGGAGTTGCCGGAGCGGTTGCCTCGTTAGTAGAAGGCAATGCCGAATATAAACCAACAGCTATTAATGGGTTAAGCAAAGCCAATATTAAATTGTTAAAACAATACGCTACAAAAGGCTGCGATTTCAATATGATTGAAGTTATGTGCTGCGAAGGCGGATGTGTTGCCGGTCCCGGATGTGTTGCGTTAGCTAAAAAAGCTGCCGTTATGGTTGAAAATTATGTAAAAACGGCACCTAATCTTAAAGACGAAAAATAGTCTTATTTAACCCCGCTTCGGCGGGGTTTTCTATATTCCCAATTATAAAAATTACCTTGCCAAACAGATGATTTTAAGCTAGTTTAGCGGTTAGATTCATTATATTTTTCAAAGGTTGGAAATGACTGATTTGTTTGACGGCGCAACAAGCGTCAATAGTTCTTATTCGGCTCAGGATATTCAGGTTTTAGAAGGATTGGAAGCGGTTCGCGCTCGTCCGGGGATGTATATAGGCGGCACAGACGAACAAGCTTTGCATCATTTGGCGGCTGAAATTCTTGATAACTCCATGGATGAAGCCGTTGCCGGTTATGCAAATAAGATTGAAATGACTCTTCACGCTGATTATTCACTTACCATTTCCGATAACGGGCGTGGTATCCCTGTTGATGCTCACCCAAAATATCCCGAAAAATCAGCTCTTGAAGTTATTATGACTATGCTTCACTCCGGCGGAAAATTCGGCGGAGGAGCTTATAAAGTTTCAGGCGGTTTACACGGCGTTGGTTCTTCAGTGGTTAATGCTTTGTCCGAATCAATGACTATTGAAGTAGCTCGCGATAAAAAACTTTACCGCCAGCATTATTCTAAAGGCAAACCTCTCGATAAGCTTGAATTTGTCGGTCCGGTTTCAAACCGCAGAGGAACCAGTATTACGTTCCGCCCCGATCCGGAAATTTTTGGCACAAACTGCTGTTTTGTTCCTAATAAACTATATCGAATGGCTCGTTCAAAAGCTTTTTTATTTAAAGGAATCCATATTTTGTGGCGCTGTGCTCCAGAAATTATCGGCGAAGGAGAACAGACACCTATTGAATGCGAATTGCATTTTCCCGATGGTCTGAAGGATTTTTTAAATTATCAGTTAGGTTCGCGCGCAACCATCAACCGCAGTGCATTTACCGGCGAATCGCTGTTGGCAAATGATGAAGGAAAAGTTGAATGGGCTATTACCTGGCCTGTTGATGAAAACGGATTTTGTTATTCTTATTGCAATACCGTTATTACCCCGCAAGGAGGAACGCATGAACTGGGATTCAGGTCGGCTTTATTGCGGGGATTAAAAGAATATGGAGAAATGGCAAATATAAAAAAGGCTGCAAACATCACAAATGAAGATTTTTTGAGCGATGCCTGCATTATGCTGTCTGTTTTTATACGCGATCCAGAATTTCAAGGTCAAACAAAAGACAAACTGACATCCAATAAAGCTGTCCGCTTAGTGGAACAAGCGGTTAAAGACGCTTTTGACCATTGGCTTTCATCCGATACAGAAAATGCTTCAGCTCTTTTGGAATATGTCATCACCCGTTCAGAATTCAGACGCAAGAAAAAAGAAGAAAAAATACAACTGCGTAAAACGCCTACAAAACGTTTGCGTTTACCGGGGAAATTGGCCGATTGCTCCAGAAATGCTGCCGATGACACAGAAATTTTCATCGTTGAAGGAGATTCTGCCGGCGGTTCTGCTAAACAAGGACGAGACCGCACGACACAAGCCATTTTGCCTTTACGCGGAAAAATTTTAAATGTGGCAGCTGCATCTTTGGATAAAATCGCCCAAAACCAAGAAATAAAGGATATGATTGAAGCTTTGGGCTGCGGTATTAAGGATGATTATAAAGAAGACAGCCTGCGTTATGAAAAAATCATTATCATGACCGATGCTGATGTCGACGGCGCTCATATCACTTCATTGCTTATGACTTTTTTCTATCAGCAAATGCCAAAACTTATAGAAAATGGACATTTATTTATTGCAACACCGCCGCTCTATAAAATAGCGGCTGCCGGAAAAAACTATTATGCTCTTGATGATGAAGATAAAGATAGAATCCTAAAAAAAGTTAATAAAGGTAACATAAAAGCTGATATCAGCCGTTTTAAAGGTTTGGGTGAAATGAGTGCTCAACAGCTGAAAGAAACGACTATGGATAAAGAAAAGCGCACTCTTTTACGTGTTATGCTGCCTGACACCGGAACCGAAGAAGGCAAAGAAGAAGCTTTTGAAACAAGACGGCAAGTAGAGCGTATTATGGGAAAAAATCCTGAATTGCGTTTTAAATTTATTATTGAACGCGCTAAATTTGTTGATGATTTGGATATTTAATTAGCCGTAATTTTATAATAAAAACAAAAAATTCTTGACAATAAACTTTGTATTCATTATAAAAATGGCAAATAAAGGGGTTATAGCTCAGCTGGGAGAGCGCTTGAATGGCATTCAAGAGGTCAGGAGTTCGATCCTCCTTAGCTCCACCAATTCAAAAAAGCCTTGGATTTAATCCAAGGCTTTTTTCTTTATCACGCTTATTTTGTAAAGTATCTTGACAGAAAAATTGATTTAAACTACTTTACGTTCCATAATTATTTTTTTGGGGCTATAGCTCAGCTGGGAGAGCGATTGGTTCGCAATCAATAGGTCAGGGGTTCGATCCCCCTTAGCTCCACCAATACAAAAAACGCCGATTATCCGGCGTTTTTTTGTATTAATAAAAAGACAGTTTTTTATTTATAAAATTTGAACAATCAATATTTTTTGAACTTTTTTTATTTTTTCACGTTATAAACTATGTATGGTTTTAATTAACTATTAAATACCTAAGAAATAAAAATAGTTTTGCACTATGGTTAGCAATGTAGAGAAAAAACGATGAATAAATTTGTAATATTTTTAAAAAAACACAAAAAAACTTTTACGTGCGCAGTCTTATTAGCCGTTATCGGAGGGTTTTATTTTTTCCGTCAAAGCAGTGATGAAATAGCTTATATCACTGAACCGGCAGGACGAAAAGATATTCAAAAAGTCGTCAATGCTACCGGCGAAATACGTGCTATCGAGTTGGTTACGGTCGGTGCTCAGGTATCCGGAAAAATTGAAAAACTTTATGTTGAAATAGGACAAATTGTTAAAAAAGGCGACTTAATTGCTGAAATAGATTCAACAACCCAACAAAACGATGTAAACATAAACAAAGCAAAATTGGATAGTTATCGGGCTCAGCTGAAAGCAGCTAAAATTTCTCTGAAAGTTGCGGAAAAACAGTATAACCGTATGCAAAACCTGCAAAAAAGAAAAGCTGCTTCCACTGAAGATGTTGAAAACGCCGAAGATGCTTATGAACTGGCAAGAGCAAAAGTTACACAATTAGAATCATCAGTAAAAGAAACCGAAATTTCTTTAAGCACTGCCGAAACAAACCTTGGTTATACAAAAGTAACCGCTCCGATGGACGGAACCGTTGTTTCTGTTCCCGTCAAGCAAGGACAAACCATTAATGCAGCAATGAACACCCCGACAATAATCCAGCTGGCCGATTTGAAAGAAATGGAAATTTTGATTGAAATTTCGGAAGGTGATATCAGCAATATAAAACCCGGAGTAAAAGTTACTTATTCTACTTTGGCTGATTTAAACGATGTTTTCGAAACCACTTTAAAATCCATAGATCCCGGACTTACTCTTCTTACTAATAATGAATATACGGAAGTTGTCGATTCAAATGAAGCTATATATTATTACGGGCGCTTAATTGTTCCTAATCCCGATGGCAAACTGCGGATCGGAATGACTACTCAAAACGTTATTTATGTTGAAAAAGCCGATAATGTACTAACCATTCCGGTTACTGCCATTAAAGGCGGAGCCGATGACCGTTATGTTGAAATACTAACTGCCGAAGGAGTTAAAAAACGCCACATAAAAACAGGGGTTTCCGATGGTCTGAATATTGAAATAAAAGATGGCATCAGCGAAGGAGACGAAGTTATAATCGGTCAACTATCCGCATCTGAAATTTCCAATAAAGCCTCAAGCATGAGAAGAGGTCCGAGAGGATTTTAGGCTATGAATATAATTGAGTTAAAAAACATCAATAAATTTTTCGGACACGAAGGCAACCGTGTTCATGTATTGAAAAATGTCAATCTTAGTATCGAAAAAGGTGATTTTGTCGCCATAATCGGACAATCCGGCTCCGGAAAATCAACTATGATGAATATTATCGGCTGTCTTGATGTACCGACCGAAGGTTCATACAAAATCAACGGCACCGAAGTAGGAAAAATGAACAAAGATCAACTGGCGGAATTACGGTGCAAAACTTTCGGATTTATTTTTCAACGTTATAATCTGCTCAGTAATTTAAATGCGCGTGACAATGCGGCTCTGCCTGCCATTTATTTCGGTGCTAACGCCAGAATACGCACCAGAAGAGCTATCCGCCTCTTAAAGAAATTGGAATTAGGAAACAAACTAGGCAATAAACCAAGTGAACTTTCGGGGGGACAGCAACAACGCGTAAGTATTGCCCGCGCATTGATGAACGGCGGGGAAATTATTTTGGCGGATGAACCTACCGGCGCTTTAGATTCTAAAAGCGGTGAAATGGTTATGGAAATTATAAAAAAATTGCATACACAAGGACATACTATCATTTTAGTGACGCATGACAGCAAAATTGCTGCTCAGGCAAGCCGTATAATAGAAATTAAAGATGGCGAAATAGTATCTGATGTCCGCAAAGAATCGGCTTTTTATGAAAAAAAAGATAAAATGGAAGAAATCGGCAAAAGCAGATTTGATGCTCTTAAAGACAGTTTTACCGAAGCGCTCAGTATGTCTGTCCACGCTATTTTATCAAACAAAATGCGCTCTCTTTTGACTATGCTTGGAATTATTATCGGTATTGCTTCTGTTGTATCGGTAGTGGCTCTGGGAAATGCATCACAGGCAAAAATTATGGCACAAATCAACTCCATGGGTACAAATACAATTGATATTATGCCGGGGAGCGGATTTGGCGATATGCGTTCCGGAAGAGTAAAAACCCTAAAAGTAAGCGACTCTGATTATTTAGGCAAACAAAGTTTTATAGATAATTCGACACCGAGTATTTCCGCAAGCGGAACATTGGTTTATGAAAATAATTCGCTAACAGCACAATTGCGCGGGGTCGGTTCTTCATACTTTGAAGTTAAAGGACGAAAAATTGCTCAAGGACGTATTTTTACAGATGATGAAGTAAAAAGTATTGCGTCGGTCGTTGTTATCGACAACAACACATTAAAAGAAGTTTTTGCAAACGATCCGAATCCTGTCGGGAAAATTATTATCTTTAATAAAAAACCGTTGGAAATAATCGGAGTGACAGCTGCAGACAATAACCCCGGACCGATGTCCGAATCTATGAATATTTGGACCCCTTACACCACCGCCATGTATAAAATCAACGGCAGCACAGACATAAATACAATAACTGTCAAAGTTTCGGATAAAGTAAATTCACAAGTGGCTGAAAACAGCATTGAACACATACTGACATCTTTGCATGGAAAAAAAGACTTCTTTATGATCAACAGCGACAGTATTAAACAAACTGTGGAAAGCGCAACAAACACCATGAAACTTCTTATTGCCAGCATTGCTGTTATTTCGCTTATTGTCGGCGGTATCGGCGTAATGAACATTATGCTGGTTTCCGTAAGCGAACGCACAAGAGAAATAGGAATCAGAATGGCTATCGGCGCTAAACAGGCTGATATTTTACGCCAATTTCTTATTGAAGCTATTTTAATCTGTCTGGTCGGCGGATTTATGGGGGTGACCTTATCAGTGCTGATAGGTATCGGATTTAATTCTTTTTCCGAAAATTTCGGAATGATTTTTTCAACTACGTCAATTGTTTTGGCTCTGGTTTGTTCATCAGCCATCGGCATTATATTCGGCTATATGCCGGCTAAAAATGCTTCAAACCTTAATCCTATTGACGCTTTAGCGAGTGAATAAAATGAAATTGAATATTAGAAAATTTTTGCTTTTAAGCACATTTTTGTTGATTAGCGGATGTGTCACAACAAACCGAACTCCTTCAGATTTGGCTACGGAACTAAACTATACGCAGGAAATTAAAGCCGAATATTCCGCTAATACAAACTGGTGGAAACAATACAATAATGAAGAGCTTAACCGCTTAGTAGAAACCGCTTTAAAAAACAATCCCGATTATTTGAAAGCCGCTGTCAATATTGATAAAGAACTTTATAAATTAGGCTTGTCGACATCTGATTTGTTTCCAACCCTAACAGCCGGAACAAACGCCTCTTCGCAAAGGAAAATCGACAGAAAGGATAACTTTTCAAGCAATTTTTCGGGTGAAGCGGGGTTAAATTACGAAGCTGATCTGTATGGAAAAATTCATAATCAATATCAGGCGCAAAAATTAGAATATCAAGCTACGGCTATGGATCACGAAGCTGCCAGACTGACACTTGTTAATAGTGTTGTTGACTTATATTTTAATTTGGAATATTTGCAAAACGCCATCAATCTTACAGAAAAAAACATCAAAAATTATGAGCAAATCCGCAATGTGGCAAAAGCTAAATACAACGCAGGAAAAGCCGATAATGTCGAATTTTTGGAAGCAGAACAAAACCTTTTGTCTGAACAAAACCGTTTGTTGGATTTGCAAACCGGATTTAAAGAAACGCAAACCAGTTTAAAAAATATTTTAGCTGTTAACAATGACGAAAAACTTGACTTAAAATTCGGAGAAATACTTAACCAACCGGCACTCGGCGTAAATATTAATGTTCCGGTTGCCGTGTTGGCAACAAGACCGGATTTGATTTCAAGCCAATATAGACTTGAAAAGGCATTTAAAAATTTGGAAACAGAAAATAAAAATTGGTATCCCAACATTTCGTTCAAAGGTGTATTATCGTCATCTTCAGACAAAGCCAGAACCACTTTTGATTTTCCATATATTTTAGGAAGTGTCGGCGTTGATCTTCCGTTTTTGGATTGGAACCGAGTTAAAAATAATATTAAAATTTCAGAAGCCGATTATGATTTGACCGTTTTGGAATTTAAGGACACATTAAATCAGGCGGTTAATGAAGTTATCTATTATTACTTTGCTTACGAGCAAGCTCAAAAGACTTTTGAAAACACAGAAAAAAACTACAAAAATGCCTCTCAGATTACCCGTTATTATCAAGAACGTTACAACAGCGGAAAAACTGAATTCAAAGATTTTCTGCAGGCGCTTTCCAGCGAAAATTCTTTGCGTAAAAACCTGTTAGAACAAAAATACCAACTTATAAAATATGAAAATTACGTCTACAAATCTATGGGAGGAAAATACTAATCTCATCGGTTCGATATATAGTTTAAAGTTATGTTTTGTACAAAAAACTTGACAAAATATTTTTAAATAATATATCATTAAGGTACAAATTGATTATTCACCTTAATTATTAAATTATGATACGCAAAATTTTTACAGTCGGTAAACGCTATTGGATACCGGCGATCGGATGGTTCCTTTTTTTGGGATTTTTCAATAACTGTGTTTTGTTTCCTTATTTCGAAATTAAAACCGTAGAATGGGGACAATTAATGACAGCTCTCGGTGTTATGCTGGCAATCAGCGGCGCACGTGATGTCGGATTAAAAAAAGAAAACGAAAATTCTGTCGTTATCAAAGAAGTTGACGGACATCAGACTGAAATTTATACAATAGGTAAACGCTATTGGATTCCAGCAATTGGTTGGTGTTTGGCTCTCGGCTTTTTTAACAACAGCGCCGTTTACCCTTTTGCAGATATAAAAATTGTCGAATGGGGACAGTTGTTAACCGGTTTGGCGGTTATGCTCGGTATAAGCGGAACGCGCGATGTCTTCCTCAACCGCAATAAAAAATTGGCGGAAAAGATTGGCAGTGCGATTTCTGAAACGAGTGAGGAAAAGAAGACTGAAGATAAATAAATGTTTTCTGGTATCAAAAAAAGAGCAGGTTTTAACACCTGCTCTTTTTTTTGACAATAAAACTTGACAAAAATCAGCTTTAATGCCATCATTTTAGCTAGAAAACAAATCATTATATATATATTATGGACGTTAGAAATTCAGTTGAGAGAATCATGACTAAGAAGTTGTGGATCTCAGCAGTTGGTTTTGTACTCGCTATCGGGTATATGATGAACTGCATCGTTGAACCTTCAAACAATGGGGCTGTAAGATTAATTTCATGGGATGAGCTTAATCGCGCACTACTCATTTTATTAGTCATCAGCGGAACTCGCGACATTACGCTAAACGGTTTAAAATTGTTAGGCGGACGTCTTTCAATCAAAAACGCAAAAGAATGCACCAATCCAGATTGCCAACCTTTCCGAAAAGCGGTTAAACGCTATTGGATTCCGGTAGTCGGCTGGGCTTTAGTTGGTGGTTTTGTTATGAACTGTATAGTGTGGCCTTTGGTTCCGACAGTAACTATTGTTTCGTGGGATGAGCTTACAACAGCTTTGTTGATTGTACTGATTATTTCAGGCGGACGCGATATTACCTTGAGCGGTGTTAAGCTTCTCGGCGGTAAAATATCCATCAAAACGCCTAAATGCACACATCAAAACTGCCAGCTCAAAAAGAAAGCTGAAAACAAAACTTCTGCCGATAAAAATCCTGATAAGGAAAATAATCGACAGTAAGGTACTACAAAGAGGAAAGACGAAAGTCTTTCCTCTTATTTTTTTAATTTACGCACCCGTTCTTTATCACAGGAGGATATTTTCAAAGATTCGTAAATTTTTCGGATGGCTTTGTTCTGAACTTCTTTCTCCAAGAGATTATTCTCCAAAAATTTTTCGGTTTGCACAGGAAAATGAGCATAAATTTCAGCAATAGCCCAGCCAACCGCCATTTGAGCGTAATACCCCGAAAAATGTTTTTTATTTAATACTTCAAATATTTCATCTAAATAATCTTCAGCAATAAAATGCGATAAAATCATAACCACACCGAAACGCACGGTAAACTCATCATCTGAATCGGCATATTTTTTCACCCACGGCCACCATTTCCAACGTTCCGCCTTAACTTGCTTTATATTAGCGCAGACGCTGTCACAAACAGACCAATTATTTATTTTACCGATAAATTGTTCCAATTTTTGCTGTTTTTCCAAAGCTGTTTCTTTTATCAAAGCAATAACAAGTCCATGCAGCATAATTTCTTCAAAACTGTCATCACCGGCGATTTTCAAATAGCTTTGCCAATTTCCTTTTGCTATTTGCGCTGCAAAATGTTGAATTATAGGACGTTTTACCCCTTTAACATTTGTTATCCCCGGAAGCAGAGAGGAAGCAAATTTTTGATATTTCGGATCGCTGTTTTGACAGATCCAATTTTTTATTTTTTCCGATGTATAGTCTTCTTCAAATCTACCAATCATTTGCAAAACCCTTTAATTCTTGACAGCTGCAAGTTTATAATGTTTTATTTTTTATGCAATTATATTTCATAGGAGAACGGCATGAATTTGCTTAAGACAAAGCGCTTTTTACCTTTGCTCATTACACAATTTTTAGGAGCGCTGAACGATAATCTATTTAAAAATGCTCTTTTGACATTAGTGGCAATAAAAATGTCCGAACAGTCCGGAATTCTGTCAAATATAATAGCAGGATTGTTCATTCTGCCGTTTTTCTTGTTTTCAGCAACTGCCGGCGAATTAGCCGATAAATATTCCCGCAATAAAATTGCCAGAATATTAAAAATCGTTGAATTGGCATTAATGCTTTGCGTTGCCATAGCTTGGTTTGCTAAAAGTTTGCCTCTGCTGGTGGCGATTTTAGCATTAATGGGAGCTCAATCATCTTTTTTTGGCCCTGTAAAATATTCTTTGCTGCCGCAGCAATTGAAGCCGGAAGAACTTATTACCGGAAATGCTTACATTGAAAGCACAACATATATGGCGATTTTATTAGGTCTTATTTTAGGGACATTGCTTCCTATTGAAGGAACGATTTTGTTGCTTATTTTATTAGCTGCGGCCGGTTTGGCTTCTTCGTGTTTTATTCCCGATGCTCCGGCTCCGCGTCCAAACATAAAAGTGAAAAAAAATATATTCGCAGCCACCGGCGCAAATTTCCGCTTTTTACGTAAACATAAAATTGTTTTTAAAAGTGTTCTCGGCGCCACTTGGTTTTGGATTATCGGCGCATTGGTTGCAGTGCAGGTATATCCGATTTGCAGCCAAATTCTCAATACGTCAAAAGGCGTTATTACTTTCTTTCTGATTTTGTTTTCGCTCGGGGTTGCCATTGGTTCTTATGCTTGCAACAAAATATTAAAAGGTTTTATTCATGCAACTTATGTTCCTTTAGGAGCCGTCGGCATGGCTGCTTGCCTTTATCTTATTTATTTGTTCACTAATAACTATCCCACACCGCAAACAACCGTCTATTTCATGGATTTTTTCAGCCAACCGCATGCTTTGGGAATAAGTTTGAGTTTGTTTATGTTAGCTTTTTGGGGCGGTTTGTATATCATTCCATTAAACGCCATAATGCAGACACGGGCTCCTAAAGCTTATGTAGCTACGGTTATTGCCGGCAACAACATAATGAATGCTCTTGGAATGGCGGGAGTGGCCGTTTTTGCCACAGCCTTTCTTGCCTGCGGCTTTAGTTTACCGAATCTTTTTTTAACTATGGCCATTATCAGTACCGGCGTAGCTTTTTACATATGCAGCCTGCTGCCCGATGCTTTAACCCGTTCTCTGCTGCAAAGCATTTTGTCTTTTTTATTTCACAGTAGGGTAAAGGGGCTGGCAAATTTTCGCAAAGCTGGCAAAAGAGTATTAATTATTGCCAATCATGTATCATTATTAGACGGAGTATTAATTGCCGCATTTATGCCTGAACGTATAACTTTTGCAATCAATACCGAATGGGCCAATAAATGGTTTATGCCCATCGTTCGGCTGCTGGTCGATTTTTATCCCGTTGACTCGCGCAGTCCGCTTTCTGTCCGCAGTTTGATTGAAGAGCTGAAAAAAAATAAAAAAATTATGATTTTTCCCGAGGGACGCATTACTGTGACCGGCTCAATGATGAAAATATATGAAGGTGCCGGTATCATAGCTCAAAAAGCCGGCGCGAAAATATTGCCGGTTAGAATCGACGGAGCTCAATATTCAAAATTATCTTATCTGAAAAATAAAATACGCACCCGTTTTTTTCCGAAAATCAGCCTTAATATTTTAGAACCTCAACGCTTTGTAATTGATGAAAATATACCAAGACGCGAATATCGGCGAATCATTTCGCAAAAACTTTATGATATAATGGCAGATATGATTTATAAAACTTCCCACATTGATGAAAATATCTTCCATTCGCTGTTAGACACAGCCAAAGTTTTAGGAAAAAATCATATTATCGCCGAAGATACAAACCGAAAACCGCAGGCTTTCAGTTCTTTTATCCTTAAAAGCTATGTTTTGGGAACAGCTTTTAAGCAAAACTTTGTAAAAGAAGATAAAATAGGTTTAATGCTTCCTAATGTATTGGCAAATGTTGTCAGTTTTTTTGCTCTGCAATATGCAGATATAACACCGGCCATGCTTAATTTTACATTGGGGATTAAACCTTTTTCAGAAGCGATAAAAGCCATTAAATTACAAACAGTTATAACATCTCACACTTTTATAGAACAGGCTAAATTGGAAAGGTTGGAACTGGCGCTGTTTAACATGGGCATAAAAATTATTTATCTCGAAGATTTTGCAAAAAGAATAAATTTTTCCTGCAAAATAAAAGGAATAAAAAATTATCTTTTACAGAAACGCCCGCTAAAAAAAGCGGATGAAACAGCCGTGATTTTGTTTACCTCAGGTTCAGAAGGAACACCTAAAGCCGTTTTCCTGTCTCACAAAAATCTACAGGCAAACCGTTATCAAATTGCCAGCGTTATTCCTTTTAATTCAGGAGATATTGTATTTAACGCTTTACCGATGTTCCATTCTTTCGGATTAAGCGTTGCCACAGTGCTGCCCATTTTGTTTGGAGTAAAAGTTTTTCTCTATCCTTCTCCCCTGCACTACCGTATCGTTCCGGAGCTTTGTTATGATACTATGGCCACTGTGATTTTTGGAACAGATACATTTTTTGCAGGTTATGGAAAGATGGCAAATCCCTATGACTTCTTTGCTTTAAAATATGCGGTCATCGGGGGCGAAAAGCTCAAAACAACAACTGCAAATTTATGGATGAAAAAATTCGGAATCCGCATTCTGGAAGGATACGGCGCAACTGAAACTTCTCCGGTTTTAACTATAAACACCCCCATGCATTATCGCGAGGAAAGCGTCGGACGCTTTATGCCGGGGATATCTTATCGGTTAGAAAATGTGGCCGGCGTTACTGAGGGCAAACGCTTGTTTGTTAAAGGCGACAATATTATGCAAGGTTATATGAAAGCTGATAATCCTGAAAAATTGCAGCCTTTGGAAAACGGATGGTATGATACGGGGGATATTGTTCATATTGATGAAAGCGGATATGTTTTTATTCAGGGACGCGCTAAAAGATTTGCAAAAATCGGCGGAGAAATGGTTTCTTTAACCGCAGTAGAACAAATCTTAGATAAATTGTATCCTCAAGCAATACAGGGAATTTTAACTTTGCCTGATGAGAAAAAAGGAGAACAGTTGGTTTTGATGACCAATAACGAAACAGCTAATCTGGCATCAATCCGCGAATATTTCAAACTTCAGGGATTAAGTGAACTTTGGATGCCTAAAAAAGTTATATACCTTAAAAATCCGCCGGTTTTAGGCAGCGGCAAATTTGATTATATAAAAGCTGCTGAGTTATTAACCAACCAGTAAAGCAAAAGCCTCTCTTTTATAAAAAGAGAGGCTTTTAAATACATTATAAATCAGACTTGACAATTCTCATTCTGCTAACGGCTTTGTTAACATATAAATGTTTATCTTCGTCTTCATAAAGCTGCCAAAGCTCATCACCGTGAAGAAAAACTTCTCCAGGGTAGACAAACTCCCAATTCAGGCTATTTTCCGGCACGCTGTCCAAAATTGGCAAATCGCAGAAAAAAATAGGCATACATGAATAAGGCTCGTCTTCGTCCTCTGGTGAATCAACATACCAAAACGGTGCCAAATATTCATTTTTAGCTCCGATTTTATAAAGTTTGACCACAGAAATCGACTGATATTTTTTGCCGACTGCATCCAAACCTCCGCAAACTTCACCTTCATGAGGCAAAGCGGTCATCTCACGAATAACCAACTTTAGTTCTTTGTTTCTAAGCAAAACATAAGTTCGATTGTTAAAAACAAAGCGACTGCCCGAACTAAGCACTGTAAAAGAAATTAACTGTGTTTCGTCCTTATTTTCAAAGGCGCTAACCACATGATAATTTTCGCCTATTAAACAGCCCCAACACAAAACATCGCCCTTTTGAGTTTCGGCAATACCAAATTCGACTTTTCCATTCAAACCTTCTGCCTGAAAAAAGCGCAAAGCTTCTACATAAGAAGGAATAACACACTCATTTCCAACCGGAACGGTGTATTCGTTTATCCGCATTGGTTTCATAATTGTATGTATTAAAGTTAATAATTCTTTGCTGTATATATTTTATACTTTTTATTGATAAAAGCAAATATTTTATTGTTTTTCCTTTTTAGAAACCGGTTCCGTATTTTCTTTTGATTGCACAAGTTTTTCAGAATCGGCTTTACTTGCGGTTTCAGCTTTATCCGATGGTGATTTAACGGATTTTGGCTGAGTTTCTGCAACAATTTCTTTGCTTTCTTCTTTTTCACCTCTAAGGTTTTGCAAAAATTGATTTTCAATTTTCATATACTGATTAAATAACCAGCGCGACTGACTGAGCACCATAATTGAAATAATTACCAATCCCCATGTAACTTTGGTATTTTCAGTTAAAAATTGATGAACAACCGTTGATAAAATAAACAACACCATAATCAGTCTAAAACTTGTCATCATCATCAGCGGCAGGCGGTTCAATTTTTTTGCAGTCCATAGTTTATAATAAACCGCGGCAACATTATGGTTGGATATAAAAAAGTTTTTCTCATTCAAAGCCTGATCATACAAACTGCACAATCCGAACTTTTCTTCTATTTTGTTGATAATAGATTTTTGAGGCTCTTCTCCCTCCGCATTTTTATGACGGCTGAACTTGCATAATATATCGGCAAACTTTTCACGGGCAAAAATCGGCAATACCGTTTCCCAACCAATCATAGCTTTTAAGAACGGCGACATAAACAGCAATGTTATTGCCGTAACCGTAATTCGCGCAGCCAGATTTGGCATCAGAGAATGGATAAACGGTTTAACAAAATATGCTGAAAGTCCGATAATGGTGAATAAAATCATCGAAAACAGAATCATGCGAATGAAATAGCTTTTAAACAGCAATTTCCAATGGCGTTCTTCAATTTTAGACTCTCTTGCGATAGATGTATTTGAAGCAATACGTTTAGTTATAGATTCCGGCAATACTTTGCACAAATAACGATAAGCCGGCTCAGAGGCTTTTATCATCATCGGAGTAAAGAAAGTTGTAATAACCGAAACAGCCACGATAATCGGATAAACCTGCGCATCCAATACTTTAATACTCATACCCAAACTGGCAATAATAAATGCGAATTCGCCGACTTGCGCCAAAGAAAAACCACCCTGCAAAGCAGTTTTAAGAGTTTCACCCGAAAACAGAAAACCTAAACATGAAAATATTATTTTTCCGATCATAACAATAAATGTAATCACACAAATCGGCCATGCGTATTTTACAAACATTGAAGGGTCAACCATCATCCCCACAGAAACAAAGAATACAACTCCGAAAAAATCTTTAAGAGGTTTTATATTTTTTTCTATTCGCTCGATAACCGAGGTTTCCGCCAAAATAGAACCCATAATAAACGCACCCAAAGCCGAAGAAAATCCGGAAGATGTAGCCAGCAAAACCATACCAAAGCACAAACTGATTGAAATGAGCAATAACATTTCATCATTGAGAAACGGCGTAATTTTTTTTAGAAAACTCGGAACAAGATAAATGCCGATAACAAAACACAAAACCAAGAAAAATATCAATTTCATTGTGCTTAAAAGCAAAGCTCCACCGTCAATACTATTGCCAAGAGCAACCGTAGGCAGCAAAACCAACAGCAAGATACCTACAATATCTTCAACAACGAGCACACCAAAAACCAAATCTGTATATTTTTGTTTTTTTACATTTAAGTCTTCAAATGCTTTAATAATAATCGTTGTTGACGACATTGAAATCATACTGCCTAGAAAAAAACTGTCCATAACCGACCACCCCAGCAGCAAACCGGTATTGTATCCTAAAAACAGCATAAACAAAATGTTGGCGTTTGATGTAATTAAAGCGGATTTTCCAACGTTTATCATTTTTTTGAAACTGAATTCAAGTCCCAAACCAAACAATAAGAAGATAACACCAATATCTGCCCATAAGGTAAGATTGGCTTTGTCGGTTACCGTCGGAACAAAACTAAAATAAGGTCCCGCAAAAATACCTGCCAAAACATATCCTAAAACTGTCGGTTGTTTCAATTTTTTAAAAAGCAAAGTTGTCAAACCGGCATAAATGGTTATCAGCGTCAAATCAACAATCAAGGGTTGAATAGAGTGCATTGTGTAGTCCTCTTAAAAAAAATTAACTCACTGAATTATATAGTCAAAAAAATTAAATTTTGATAAAAAAAATTTTTGCCATAAAAACTATTAAAACATTTTCAGTGTTTTTATTTTTTTCTCTTAGGACTGGTTTATATATGAATTATTAATTTTGTCTTTCTTTCATTTTTTGGATAGCCAGCCTTAACGCATCGTTTTCATTTTCGCTTGATTCTTGAGCATATTTTTCCATTTGCGGCAAAATCTGCTTATTGACCGTATGCAAAATTCTTTCATCTTGCTTTTCTGTACCATCATAATAATCATTACCCGCAATCATCTGAGCCATCATCAACCGGCTTTTCGTAAGAGAAGTCAGAGTGGCTTGGTTTTCAATATCCATATGTAAAAGCTTATCTTCAAAAGCGGCAGCATCAGAAACAAGGTGCCTAGCGAATTTAAAAGCGGAAGGAAAGTCTTTCAAAGCAGCTTGCAATTTTGGAGTATTTTTATCAGCCATCAGCTTAAGCGCTGATAATTTCAACATTGTTGCCGCGCACTTAGAAGAAACAGCCACACAGTCAAATAATTTTTTGTGCTGTTTCACATCAGGCCAACTATTCTCAATTATTTGTTTAAAACTCTCATCAATCATTTTTCAGCTTAATTAAATTTAATTATAAAAAGAGTTCATTGTTCGATGTACTCTCCTTGCTTATAGCAAAGACAACTATTGCATCTTTCAACATAAAGCGATGGTCTGCAAAGCTCGCATTTCCGCTACATATGAAAAAAGACGCTTGAGCAAAGCGTCTTTTTAATTAAAATGGCGGATAGAGAGGGATTCGAACCCTCGGTACGCTTTAGGCGCACACACGATTTCCAATCGTGCGCCTTCGACCACTCGGCCATCTATCCAAATCGTTTTTCTATTTAACGACTTTTATTTTATTTGGCAAGATTTTTTTTATTTTCCCCAACCAACAGCCTGTGAAATAATTATTTTTTTCGTGGTTGCCAAATTTAATTCCTTCGCAACCTTATCTGTATCAAAATACCCGCGAATCACACTATTCATACCGATTGAAGTTGTATACAATGACACATTTTGATAAGCAGAACCGGCATGCATATCAGCATAACGAACATTTTTATCACCGACATATATCAACACAAGCGGAACATCGGTCATATAATCCTGCGTTTTAAACAAACCTAATATATTCTTATCATTAACTTGTTTTAATTTATTTGCATCTGCATCATAAAGCCAAACGCCCTTTCCATCGGCCACATAAATATCCAATTCCTTTTTATTCATTGCCGTCGGAATCGTTCTTTTTCCATCTTGACTGCTAACACCGTAAGCAGCCCAAAGCAAATTGCTTAATGTTTGTTCATCAATGGCTTTGTTTGAAAATTCTCTATTGCTGCGACGTTGTTTTAAAACCTCCATCAAAGGCTTTCCTCCGCTTTGTTCTGGTTGCGGCAAAACTTTTTCTATTGCAAAAACATTTGTTGAAGCTAACACTGTAAAAAACAATCCCCAAAAAATTCTTTTCATTTTTTCACTCCGATATCAAATCTGGAGCACATTTTTAACCTATTTCAATATATTTACAAATAAAATTATTGTCTTAAAAATTTTATTTGCATTTTTTCTTTTAAAAAATCCGCTACTCTGTTGTTCAAATCATAGGTGTGAGTTTCCAAAGGGTTTATCATATATAAATCTTTTTGTTCCTGCGCCAAATCACTGAATTTTTGTTCAAACAATTTTTCAATTGAAGGGAAATTAGACCAATCCTCCCGAGTTTGCAAAATATGTAATCCTTCATGATAGACTACAGATAACAGTACAAAATTATCACAAACCGAAAACTTTTCTTTATTAATAAAAATCGTATTATTTTTTTGATATGCAAGCGGAAGCGAAAATTCCGACGCACTTAAACTCTTATGCTTCTGTTCTTGTCCCCACTCATCTTCATTAAAAAAATCAAGCTTTATATCCGTTTGGTAACAGTCATTAAAAACAGACAGAATATTTTCAATAAAATCTTTCTTTTTTGAAAAATCCAAACCAGACCAGATTTCAAAATATTCCGCCAAATGCGGAACACTTTGCAAACGATGACAAAAATGGTCGCAGCGCGCTTGTTCTTGTTCAACAAATTCTTGTGGCAAATTAATTCCCTTAAGCAGGGCTTTTATTTTTTCATGATTATTTTTGATTGTTTTGCAATTCATATCAAAAGCTGTACTATCATTGCCTATAACGTCGACCAATAGCGAATCCAGAAGTTCCAATCTCTGCTTGTTATTCAAAAGCGCTATTTTTTCAAGAGACATAGCAGAAAGTTTTCTTTCCGCCATATCATGGTGCAAACAATCATCTTCTTTTCTCTTGAGATTTAAACTGCGTGAAAATTTATTCCATTCTTCCAGTGTCGGAAACATCGATTTTCCTAAAATTGTTTCCAAACGGCGAGCGTATTTCGGATATTTAGGCTCAATAATCACATACTGTTTTCCTTTATACTGCCCAAGTATAAGATTGCAGTTCAGTAAAATCCAACGATATTCTGAAAGATTCAGTTTCATTATGGTTCACCATTGCAATTAAAAACATTGTAACAATAATGTAACATATTTTAACAACTTTTCCAAGTAGGAATTTTGCACAAAAAAAACCGCCCCGAAAAGAGGCGGCTTTTTGTTTATAATCGTTGCCGATTATTTTTTCTTCAAAGCTTCACCCAAAGCATCACCCAAAGTAGAACCTGAAGTTGTATTAGAATATTCTTCTAAAGCCTTCTTTTCTTCTTCGATTTCCAATGCTTTGATTGACAAAGCCAATTTGCCTTTTTTCTTGTCAACGGCAGTTACTTTTGCTTCAACTACATCGCCAGCTTTGAAATTATTCAAATCCTGACCGGCTTTATCTTTTGACAAGTCAGCTTTTTTGATGAGAGCTGATACACCATCAACTTCAACATTTAAGCCATCTTCCAAAACTTCAGCAACAGTAGCTTTTACGTTGTCGCCTTTTTTGAAGTTGTCCAAAGCTGTGGCATTGGCATTTTCTGTCAATTGTTTAATGCCGAGGCTGATGCGTTCTTTTTCAACATCAACATCAATGATTTTAGCTTGAATTTCCTGACCTTTGGCATAATCTTTAACAGCTTCTTCGCCAGATTTGTCCCAAGAAATGTCAGACAAGTGAATCATACCGTCGATTTCATCATTCAAACCAATGAACAAACCAAATTCGGTAATGTTTTTAATTTTGCCTTCAATAACAGAACCAACCGGATGTTCTTCAACATAAGCTGCCCAAGGGTTAGCTGTGCATTGCTTAATGCCAAGGCTGATTCTTCTCTTTTCAGCATCGACTTCCAGAACTTTAACTTCAACTTCTTGAGAAGTAGAAACAATTTTGCCCGGATGTACGTTTTTACGAGTCCAGCTCATTTCAGAAACGTGAACCAAACCTTCGATACCGTCTTCGAGTTCAACAAATGCACCGTAATCAGTAATATTTGTAACTTTACCTTTGCAAACGTCGCCGACATGGAATTTTTCGGCAACATTTTGCCATGGATCATTTTCAAGCTGTTTCATACCCAGGCTGATACGCTGATTGTCTTCATTGAATTTGATAACCTGAACTTTAACAGTCTGGCCAACAGACAAAACTTCTGCAGGGTGGTTGATTCTCTTCCAAGAAATATCTGTAACGTGCAACAAGCCGTCAACACCGCCCAAATCAATGAATGCACCGTAATCAGTAATGTTTTTAACAACACCTTCGAGAACAGAGCCTTCTTTGATGGCATCAATCAATTCAGCACGGGATTCAGCGCGGGTTTCTTCCAAAACAACACGGCGAGAAACAACGATATTGCCTCTGACTTTATCCATTTTCAAAATTTGGAACGGCTGAGAAATACCCATTAACGGAGAAATGTCGCGGATTGGACGAATATCAATTTGAGAACCCGGCAAGAAAGCAATAGCACCGTTCAAATCAACAGTGAAACCGCCCTTAACACGACCGAAAATAACACCGTTAATACGTTCGCCGGCGTTCATAGCTTTTTCAAGATCCTGCCATGCTTCTTCACGGCGGGCTTTTTCACGTGACAAGACAATATTGCCTTCTCTGTCTTCATAACGGTCAACATAAACTTCGATTACATCGCCGATTTTCAATTCAGGATTCTGTCCGAATTCGCGAACAGGAATGCGTCCTTCTGATTTAAGACCGACATCAACCATAACAAAATCAGGAGTAATTTTAACAATAGTTCCTTTAACTACTGAGCCGACAAGGCTTTTTTCGCCCATTTGTTCATTGAGCAAATCAGCAAAAACTTCGTTAGTTTCAGGAATTTGAAATTCTGTATTCATAAAAAATTCAATTCAAAAATGCCAACCCAAATCAAATATAAAAAACGGGCGGACTTGCGCGTGGTTAAAAATTCCGGCGGCAACGCGCCGTGCTTGCCGAAACTAACTCTTTTATACATGCAAATATTTATTTTTCAATATTTTTTTGCTTTTCATCGATAATTTTGCAAACTTGATTAAAAACTTCTTCTATCGATAAGTCGGATGTGTCAAAATGTATGGCATCCGCTGCCGGTTGGCTGCCTGCACGCGAAAAATCACTCTTATCGCGAGCTATTGTCTGTTCCAACACTTCCTGATAGCTGACTGATTGACCTTTTTGCTCATATTCCTTAAACCGGCGCATAGCTCTGATTTCGGCAGAAGCAGTTACAAAAAACTTAATATCGGCGTGCGGACAAATAACCGTTCCCGTGTCACGACCGTCATAAATAGCGCCATCGGCTTTTGAACCATCGGCAAAAACCGGATTTTTAGAAAAATTTTGCTGCATTTTCAATAATGCGGCTCGCACTGAAGGAATTGCCGCAACGGCAGAAGCAGCTTTACTGCCGGAAAGAGAACGAAAATCGGGATTTTTGGATAATTCTATCATTCGGGGAAAAGTTAAATGCTGCGCTAACAGCGTTGCGCTTTCAGCATCATCAAGTTTTTTATCTGCCAACAGCATTTCCAAACCGACTGCCCGATATACCATACCGGTGTCAAAATATGCTAAATTATATTTTTCAGCTAAAGTTGAAGCCAATGTTCCTTTTCCTGCAGCGGCAGGACCGTCGATAGTTATAATCATCTTTTTGCCTGTAACCAAAACTTAACTAAACATCAGTTATATTAATTTGCAGTCAAACTCAAGCTTATTGAGTCATTTATGCAGAATTTTATTCATGGAGAATCGCGTGCCTAAAACTTCAAAAATACGCCTTTACGCAGATATGGTCCTTTCCGAAGGGATAACGGCAGAACTGAATGCCGAACAAAGCCATTATCTCTTATCTGTTATGAGATTAACCGCAGGCACTTCCATTTTGATTTTTAACGGACAAAACGGTGAATATGAATGCGAACTCGGTATTGCCGGTAAAAAAAATGCCGTTGTAAAAGTTATAAAGCAAACCAAAAAACAAAATAATGTTCCCGATAACTGGCTGCTGTTCGCTCCTTTAAAAAAAGATCGCACAGATTTTGTAATAGAAAAATCCACCGAATTAGGAGTGTCGCGGATCATACCCGTCATCACCCGCTATACCATCTCGGAAAAAGTTAAAACTGCCAGATTTCAGGCACAAGCCATTGAAGCCGCTGAACAATCAAGAAGACTTGATATTCCTGATATAAGAGAATCGGAACAGCTGGAAAAATTGCTCAATTCATGGGACGAAAAACGTTCACTTTACTATATGGATGAGACCGGAGCCGGACAGCCGGTTGCGGCAGCTTTTCAAAATGCTACCGCGCCGGCGGCTTTTTTAATCGGTCCCGAAGGGGGATTCAGCGAATCGGAATTAGCTTTACTGCGCGGTAAAACATTTGCCAAAGCAGTTAACCTCGGTCCAAGAATTTTGAGAGCAGAAACAGCCGTTTTAGCAGCTCTGGCTTGTTGGCAGGCTTTAAACGGAGATTGGAAATAAACGGAGAAAAAAATGGCAAAACGTAAACTTTCGGCCGCTCCGGCCATTATTCCGCCGTATCAACGTGAATTTTACAGCAAAATTTACGAAAACAGGTTTTTGACCAAATTATTTGACCGGCAATGGCTGTTAAATCTGATAACTTTCGGCTATAATCAAAAATTGTCCGAAGCCTGCCTTGAAGATGTGCAGCCGCATCAACGCGTTTTGCAAACCGGAGCCACTTTTGGCAATCAACTTGGAAATCTGGCTTCAAAACTCGGGGTTTACGGCAAATTGGATATTGTAGATGTAAGCTTAACGCAATTGCGTTATGTCAGAAACAAATATCGCTTTTTATACCCCTATATGAATTTTATCAACCGTGATGCTCTGGAGCCCATTACCGAAAAATATGATACCATTATCTGTTATATGCTGCTTCACGAGCTTCCTCTTGCCGCTAAAAGCAAAATGATAAATCAAATATTATCCGCGCTGTCACCGAACGGCAAAGCAATTTTTATTGATTATAACAACATGGCCTGGTGGCATCCGCTGCGGTGGTTTGTAAAAATGTTTAACCGTTTATATCAGCCTTTTGCCGAAAGAATGTGGCAAAGCGAAATCAGAAGCTATGTTCCAGATGCAAGTTTGTATGATTGGCGCAAAACAACATATTTCGCGAAAACATATCAAAAAGTTGTCGTCACCAGAAAAAACGGATTGTATTGATTCTAAATTTTATCAAAGTTAATTCTGGGATCGACCAGCGAATAAGTTATGTCGCTGACCAGTTTGAGCACCAATCCGAGCAAAGCAAAAATATACAATGTTCCAAAAACCACCGGATAATCACGGGTTGTAATTGCTTCGTACCCTAAAAGCCCTAATCCGTTCAGCGAAAAAATAACTTCAATCAGCAAAGAGCCGGTAAATAACATTTTTATCAACAAAGCCGGAAATCCGGCAATAACTATCAGCATTGCATTGCGAAAAACATGATTGTATAAAATGCTATGTTCACTCAATCCTTTGGCACGGGCAGTTAAAACATAAGGTTTTGACAATTCTTCCAAAAACGAATTTTTGGTAAGCATGGTTAAACTGGCAAAGCCACCAACCACCATAGCTGTTACAGGCAAGGCTATATGCCAAAAATAATCCAAAATTTTCTTATACCAATTTAAACTTTCCCAATTATCCGATGTAAGCCCCCGCAACGGAAAAATATGCCAATATGTACCGCCGGCAAAAAACACTATTAAAAAAACCGCAAACAAAAAAACCGGAATAGCCGAACCGAGAACCACCGCAAATGATGTCCAAATATCAAATTTTGAACCATCTTTTACCGCTTTTCGCACACCTAACGGAATTGCTATCATATATATTAACAAAGTTGACCACAATCCTAACGAAACAGAAACAGGCATTCTTTCTTTTATCAATTGCAAAACGCTTTTATCTTGATAATAGCTTTGTCCGAAATCAAAAAGCGCATAATCTTTCAGCATTTTCCAAAAACGTTGATATACAGGCTTATCAAAACCAAACTGTTTTTCGAGTTCTTTAACCAACTCTTCAGGAACTCCCTGCGCTCCTCGATAACGAGAAGAATCGGAGTTCATCTGCGCCGAAGATGTCAGCTGTGATTTTGCATCAGTATTCATCCCTCTGTATTGAGCTAAAATATGTTCGACAGGACCTCCCGGAGCCATTTGCACAATTGTAAAATTAATCAGCAATATACCAAATAAGGTCACCGGAATCAGCAATAAGCGCTTTATGATATAATTACGCATTTATTTTTCCTTTTTTACCCACCAAACATCAGGCTGAAAGCCTACTTTTGCTTTTGTCTTTTTGTGTTCGAAACGATTTCGGTAAGCAACTCTTTGTGTTGGAGAAAACCATTGCATTATCATATAATGTTCATGCAGCAGTACTCTGTCGAGAGCGCGAATATGGGCGGCATAATCTTCTTTTGTTTGCGCCTCGACCAGTTCTTCAAGCAATTTGTCCACAACCGGATTTTTTATTCCCAATAAATTATAGCTTCCTTTTATATCAGCAGCGGCGCTGCCCCAAAATTCTTTCTGTTCATTCCCCGGCATCTGGCTGATTGGGAAAGATAATATAGCCATATCATAATCAAAATTATCAAGTCGATTTTTAAATACATTAACTTCCAAATTACGAAATTCTGCTTTAATTCCTATTTTAGCAAGATTGCCTATAAACGGCAAAAGAACTCTGGTAAACGAATTTCCATTAGCAGCATTGCCTAAAATTTCAAACTCTAAAGCCTCTCCTGTTTTCAAGTTTGTCATTTTACCGTTTACAAAATCATAACCGGCTTCATTCAAAAGTTTTACGGCATGCCGCAAATTTTCGCGTGAAACTTTTATATCTTTATAAACCGGATTAGCCGGAACTTCAGTAAAAATTTCCGACGGAAGATATTCACGGAAACGATTTAAAATTTCCAGCTCCTTTCCTTGCGGCAAACCCGTAGCTTCCATACCGCTGTTAGAAAAATAGCTGTATAACCGCGAATATTGATTATAAAATAAATTTTCGCCCGCCCATTCATAATTGAAAGCCCAATCAATAGCCTCTCTTACTCTCCGATCCGAAAACTTTTCACGGCGCAGATTAAAACCGAAATTCTGCAGCCTTGCAGTATTGTTATGAGCGATATTCTCTTTTATAATTTTTCCGCTTCTCACCAAATCGTTTTCATATCCGGTTACCCATATTTTGGCAATATATTCTTCTCTCATATCTATATTGCCGGCAAACAGCGCCTGCAGTGTGACCGTTGTATCTTGATAATAGTCATAGCGTATTTCATCAAAATTGTAAAAACCGCGGCGGGAAGGCAAATCTTTTGCCCAATAATCAGGATTGCGCTTAAAAACAAGATATTTATTCGGTTCAAAACTTTCCAGAATATAAGGACCGCTGCCAAGAGGTGCTTTAAGCACAGGTTTGGCAAAATCTTTTCCTTTCCAATCTTTAGCCGAATATATTTTTAATTGGGAAATAATCAGAGGCAGCTCTTTATTGCTGCTATGCGGCTTAAACCAAAAGCGAACATGGCGTTCATTAACTTTTTCAACTTTATCAACATCCGCATAATATATTTTATAGAGCGGCGCTCCCTTTTCAACCAAACTGTTAAAACTAAAAATAACATCATCGGCCAGAATAGGCGTTCCATCACTGAATACAGCCTTTTCGTCAAGAAAAAAACCTACATAATTTTCAGTCAATTCAAACGATTTCGCAATCAGAGGATATGCAACTGTATAATCATCAACGGGAACAACAGCCAAGGAATCCAAAGTCAATTCCGCAACCTGTGTTGCAGCAATACCCTTAAATATAAAAGGATTAAAATTATCAAAAGTTCCGTAAGCAGGCAAAACGACTCGACCGCCTTTCGGCGCATCGGGATTTGCATATTCAAAAGAACGCCAATCGCCGGCATATTTAGCCTCGCCATACAACGCAATATATTTATATGTATTTCCTAAAGCAGATGAACAGAAAAAGCATACACTTAATAAAGCGGATAAAAATGTTTTATTATTAAACATTTTCCTCATCGGCGGAAACCTTGTCATTCTTTTTCATTTCTTCCCATTCTTTTTGCAGATTTTTGATTGTTTTATTTGTATTTGCAAAAGCAAAACGGCTTTTTTTCGGCTTTATTTCTTTTTCTAAAGCATCGTCTTCATCGGGAACATCTATTGCAGTCAAAATTTCATCCAATTTTGCTTTATCTTCGTCAGAAAGTTCATATTCTTCTTTTTTGGCTTCTGAAACTTTTGGTTCTGATTGACTTTTTTCCGCAGTTTTTTCTTTCTTTTCGGAATTTTTTTCCTCTGCAGTTCCAAAACTTCGTTCCAATGCTATTCTTAAAGGATCGGGATGATTTTTGTCTTCTTCCTCATCTTCGTGAATACCCAACAATCTGCTCCAGAAAGACGGTTTGTCAGAAGAATTCTCTTCTTTATCATTTTCTTCAGCTTCTACACTTTCGGCAACATTTTCTTCGGGAGAAACAAAAATTTCAGAGATTTCCTCTTTATTTTTTTTAGATTCTGCATCTTGCTCTTTGCCGGAAAGCTCTGTTTGTTCTTCAACGACCGGTTCTTTAGCTTTTTCGTTTTCCGAATTTTCGAAAACAGGTTCTTCAACAAACGATTCTTCAATGTTTTTTTCTATCGGCATTGCAAGTTGTTTTTCAGGAACATTTTTTTCTTCAACATAATTTTTATTATTTAAATTTCTTGTAATCGGAGCAAAGAAAGCAAATACTTTTCCGAAAACTCCGGTTTCAATAATATCCTGCAAAATATTTTCTTCATCATGATCTTTCAGAAGTCCGAGCAACCGAGTGTAACGGGCGCAAAACTCTTTTAAACTTCCGGCAAGCAAACTTTGTTCTTGAGCTGCTTTTGCCAGTTTTTTATCAAAATCAGCTGTATTGTTCCGCAAATCAACAAGCGCTTTTGCAAATCCCCAACGATTTCCCAATCTGGCCAAATTCCAGACGGCACGCAATTTTTCTTCACTCAATAAATGATACCGTTGCAAAATGTCAGCCAAAATTTCATTCATTTCGCTGATATACAATTCTATTTTACCTAATGCAAAAACGTGCGCTTGCTGCTGTGTACCTTTCAGTAAAACCCGCGCAGCAGCGTCTATATATTCCTGATTTTGGTTTATTTGCAAAGATAATAAAGTAAATTGTTTTTGCAAACCCGCTTCATGGCGTAAATTATAAAATTTTCCCCAAATCGACCACAAAGTTAAAAGGGGTAAAAAAACAATAACCGCATACAAAGACATATCCATAAGGCTTATAGCTGTCAAATCGACGCTAACCAAACGGGCGCTGATATAAAAAGCCGCAGATATTAACCATACGATTGTGGCAAAGACCGCCGTAAAAAAGCTAAATGTAAGCACTGTTTGTCTCCGAGCAATTATTTTTATCTATACTATAAATATTTGAGAAATATTTGCAATCAGATTTCTGATTTTATCTTTGAGCTCCTGCCTGCTAAAAATCATAGAAATTCACATACACGAAAAATAATTGTCGTAATTTACAACAAATTGTGTTATTGCATAGTCAACTTAAAACATAGAAAGAGTGACTTAGAATGAGCAATGATGCAAATGTAGTTTTAGACTTTGAAAAAAAAATCGTTGAAATTGAAGAAAGAATAAAAACGGTAACAGCTTTGGCAAAAGACAGCGATGTCAATATAGACAAAGAACTTAACCGTTTGCAATTAAAGCTCGAAAAGCAGTTGAAACTTTCGTACGCAAATTTGACGCCATGGCAGAGAGTACAGATTGCCCGTCATCCCAAAAGACCTCAATGCTTAGATTATGTTAAAGCTCTGATTGAGGATTTCATTCCTCTGTGCGGCGATAGACTTTTTGCCGATGATCCTACAATGATTGGGGGCATAGGACGTTATCATGGGATTTCAGTTGTCGTTATCGGACAAGAAAAAGGGTTTGATCTTGAAACCCGCGTTAAATATAATTTCGGTATGGCCAAACCTGAAGGTTATCGCAAAGCTCAGCGCTTGATGGATTTGGCTGACAAATTTAATATGCCGGTTATTTGTTTTGTTGATACCGACGGCGCTTATCCCGGAATCGAATCGGAAGCCCGCGGACAGGCTGAAGCTATTGCCTCTTCAATTCAAAAGTGCTTGCAAATTCATGTTCCTCTGATTTCAGTAGTTATCGGCATGGGAGGTTCCGGCGGCGCAATTGCAATTGCTACGGCAAATAGAATCTTAATGCTTGAAAACTCCATTTATTCCGTTATTTCTCCGGAAGGCTGCGCGTCTATTTTGTGGCGTTCGGCTGATAAAGCTAAAGAAGCTGCTGAAGCCTTACATTTAACGGCGCAGGATCTAAAATCTCTGGGCGTTATTGATGAAATCATTGCTGAACCTATCGGCGGCGCTCACCGCGATGTTTTGGCAACAATAGAAAAAGTTGATGAATCGATATACCGCCATTTGCAAGAATTGTTGCCTTTAAGCCGCGAAGAACTGAAAAAGCAACGCAATGAAAAGATTTATGAGATGGGACATCATATTGATGCTGACAGCATAAAAGGATAGTTTATGCCGTCTTTTGTGGAAATTGCATTGATAGCTATTGCCATTCTGTTATTTTTGGCAATCATCGCTGTTCTTTTAATGCAATCACGCAACCGTCACACAAGCGATATATTATTGCGCAGTCAATCTGAACTTGCGGGAAGACTTTTTCAAATTGCCGAACATAATAATTTTGAGCAAAACAAAATAACTCAGGCTTTATCTGAACAAAAACTGTCTCTGCTTAAAATTATTGATGAAAAACTTCTTATGGTATCACAAAATGTCGGCAACGGACTAAGGCAATCAGCAGAAAAGACCAATGAAACATTATCTTCTTTGCGGGAAAGACTGGCAACAATAGATGCCGCTCAACAAAAAATTTCATCTTTATCCGAACAGGTGGTTTCTTTACAGGAAATTCTTTCCAACAAACAGGCACGCGGCGCATTTGGCGAGATTCAGCTTCAGGATTTGGTTTCATCCATTTTGCCTCCCTCAGCTTATTCTTTTCAAACAGTATTATCCAACCAAAAAAGAGCCGACTGTGTTTTAAAACTTCCCAATCCTCCGGGGACTATAGTTATTGACTCAAAATTTCCGTTAGAAAGTTATCATGCTTTGCAAAACGCTTCTTCGGAAGCCGAAAAAGCCGATGCCAAACGCTTTTTCAGAGCTTCGGTCCTTAAACATATAAAAGATATTTCTGAAAAATATATAATTGCCGGCGAAACAGCCGAATCTGCATTGATGTTTTTGCCGGCCGAATGCGTCTACGCCGAATTGCATACAAACTTTTGCGATGTGGTTGACACATCTTACAGAGCAAAAGTTTGGATTGTATCTCCAACTACGCTGATGGCCACATTAAACACTGTCAGAGCAATTCTAAAAGATGCAAAAATGAGAGAACAAGCCGGTATAATTCAAAAAGAAGTCGGAACTTTAATTGATGACATTACCCGTTTGGATGAACGTGTCAGCAGCTTGTCAAAACACTTTGAAATGGCTGAAAAAGATATAGGAGATATCAAAACATCTTCAGCCAAAATATCAAAACGGATCAATCGGATTGAAGAAATCGAGTTCGGAGAAAATGAACCTCCGGCCTTAATTCATCAAAAAAATGCCGAATAAAATGCCTTTTTTGAAAGACGGCTATTGATTTCTCAAATAAAAACCGCTAATTTACAAACTAAATTTAACTGAATTAATATAAGGATAAAGAAAGTGACAAAATCTGAATTAATTGAAAAAATTGCTGCAAAAAATCCAAACTTAACCATTAAAGATATCGAAAAAATCGTTTCTGTCATTCTGGACAGCGTTATTAACGCATTGGCAGACGGCGAACGAGTTGAATTTAGAGGTTTCGGTGCATTTTCAGTCCGCCCGCGCGCAGAACGCACGGCAAAAAATCCTCGTACAGGCGAAAAACTGCAAGTAGAAGCCCGCAATATTCCGCATTTCAAAGCAGGTAAACAGCTTTATGAAATGCTGAATAAAAAATAAGGTATAATTTTTTTATGAAAGGCACAAAACATGAGTTTCTTTAAATTAATAATCGGTTTGCCGTTAATTATCATTATAGCTGTTATTGCATTTATGAATAACGAAATGGTTACCATTAATTTGTGGCCTTTCTATATAGAAATTACAGCTACTTTAAGTGTTGTTATCATCTTTTTAGCCCTGTTTGGCTATATCATCGGCAAGCTTGATTCTTGGGTATCTTATGCCCCGCTGCGTTTAGCTTTGCGCAATCAACTGCGTCAAAACAAAAAACTGAACGCCGAACAACAAAGACTTGTCGAAAAAGTCGAGGGATTGAAAGAAAATCTCGAAAACATCAAAACAAATGAGCCGGCAAATGCTCAACCGGTTGAAAAAGCAAATTTATCTTCTAAACTTAAACAAAAATTTTCCGGCTTATTCAAAAGCAAGCCTAAACAAGATGATTTTTGGTGTTTATAATAAATAAGGAAAAATTTTATGAACTGGCTTTCAGATTTTGTACGCCCAAAAGTAAAAAAGAATTCTCAGAAAGAAATTGCCGATGATTTATGGCTTAAATGTCCGGGATGCGGCAAATTGCTTTTTACAAAAGAACTTAAAAAGACCTGGTATGTATGCCCTGAATGTGATTATCATTTACGGTTATATTTAGACAAGCGCTTAAAAATGTTGTTTGATAACGGCGCTTACAGTGAAGTTTCATTACCTCAGCCGATAGAAGATCCTTTAAAATTTAAGGATAGCAAGCGCTATGCCGATCGTTTACGCGCTTACCGAAAAGCCACAGGAAACAATGATGCAATAAAAGTCGCAAGAGGAAATATCGGCGGCGTTAAATGTGTTGTTGCAGCTTTGGATTTTTCTTTTATGGGCGGTTCTATGGGAATGGCTGTAGGCGAAGGGATTGTTAAAGCTGCCGAACTGGCACTGAAAAACAAACAGCCTTTAATTACCGTATCAAATTCCGGCGGAGCCCGCATGCAGGAAGGTATTTTATCTTTAATGCAAATGGCACGCACTGCTTCAGCCGTAAACCGTGTCAAAGAAAGCGGTCTGCCATTTATTTCAATTATGACGGATCCGACAACCGGCGGTGTTTCCGCATCTTTTGCAATGCTTGGAGATATTCATATTGCCGAAAAAGGTTGTTTAATCGGTTTTGCCGGTCCTCGTGTTATTGAACAAACTATTCGTGAAAAATTGCCTGAAGGTTTTCAGAAAGCAGAATATTTGCGGGAACACGGTATGGTAGATGTTGTTGTTCACCGTTCTGAGATGAAAAACACATTGGCTAAAATTTTGCAGCTTTTAATGGGAAAGAAAAGCGAAACAACCGACGGAAAAAGCGAAAAGACTAAAAAAACAGCATAGTTGAACATCCTGACTATGCACGCCGTAACCGACGGCATTTATAATAAGGAGTAGAGCTATGCTTATACTGAAACATATTCCGGTTCGTTCTTTTAACGAAAATATCGCTTATATACATAAAGACTGCACAATTTATAAAATCGATAATATAAAATCGTTGACGCGCATTGAAATTCACGGCGGAAAGCAACCGGTATTTGCTTTTTTGCAGATTGTCGACAATAATAAAATCGTGCGTCCTGACGAGCTGGGATTAAACACTGAAGCTTTTTCGCAAACCGGACTGCCTGAAGGCGCAAAAATCACTTTAACTTTAACCCCTCCGGCTCAGAGTCTCAGCGCCGTTAAACGTAAAATTTTAGGCAATATTTTAAGCGCTAAAGATTATCATGCCATTATTGAGGATATTTCGGCTCATCGTTATTCAAATATGGATATCGCTTCATTTTTAGTCGCCCTTGGTTCTTTCACCACGCCGTCAGAAGTTTTAGATTTAACCGAATCCCTTCGAGGAGATAAAAGTTTGGATTGGGGCAACGAAGAAATTGTTGCCGATTATCATTGCATGGATGACATTCCGGGAAATAAA
Organism: uncultured Azospirillum sp.; assembly: GCA_900542055.1. Classification (GTDB taxonomy): domain Bacteria; phylum Pseudomonadota; class Alphaproteobacteria; order RF32; family CAG-239; genus JAFUYI01. The sequence goes on from UQMA01000010.1 coordinate 42,895, forward strand.
GTCGATTTGATAATTACGGCGATTGTCGCCGCTTATGGTTTGCCTATGCCAAAGATTTTGACAAAATCTTCCGCTACCGGAATCGGCATTGCCGACACAATGAACATTTTAGCTAATGTAAATATTGACGTTCGGGGTTTAAAAAAACAAGTCATAGAAAAGCGCGGCGCTATTGTCAGTATTGATAATATTGAAATTTGTGAAGCAGACAAAATTATTTCCGGCGTTGAACAGCAAAACGGTTTAACAACTCAAGAGCGCAGCATTGCTTCGCTTTTAGCCAACCGTTCAGCGGCGGGAATTACTCATTTGCTGATTGATATTCCGGTTGGAATTCGTGCGAAAATAAAAACATCTCAAGATGCCATGCATTTGCGCAAGCTTATAGAATATGTCGGAGATATGCTTGGATTAAATATTGATATCGCTATTACCGACGGAAGCGAACCCATCGGCAGTGGAATCGGCGCGGCTTTGGAAGCCAGAGATATTATGAAAATTTTACGAAATAAAGAAGACGCACCGGACGATTTGAAGGAAAAGTCTTTATTTATGGCCGGACGCATTCTCGAATTTGACCCGAAATTGAGAGGCGGTCAAGGATATTTGGTCGCCAAAGAAATTCTAAAAAGCGGAAAAGCTCTTGATGCTTTTGAACAAATTATAAAAGCACAGGGCAAAAAAGAGCCGTCTCAACTAGGGCATTTAACCAGAGATATTGTCGCTGAAAAAAGCGGAACAATTTCAAGAATCAATACCGCATTAATTAATAGAATCGCCATTTTAGCCGGTGCAGGACAATACGCCGGCGCAGGAGTGGATCTTTTTCATAAAAGCGGCGACAATGTAGCTTCAGGAGACATTCTTTACAGAATATATTCATGCAATCAAAATGATTTTGCCTTTGTTACTTCTGTTATTGAGAGCGGAAAAACCGGTTTTGATATTTCATAAAGTCAGGTAAAAATTTTTCGTTTTTTTGTAAAAAAATTGCCGGTGCACTTGCATCGGCTTTTTTACGTCCCTATATAAGCAAATAGAAAATAGAAAAACACAAAGTTCATAATAAAGGATGTAAAAAACATGAGCAATAAAGTTATTGGTATTGACCTTGGTACAACAAACTCTTGCTTTGCCGTTATGGAAGGCAAAGATGCCAAAGTTTTGGAAAACAGCGAAGGTGCAAGAACTACTCCTTCAATTGTCGCTTTCACAGACAATGAACGTTTGGTCGGTGCTGCCGCAAAACGTCAAGCCGTTACAAACCCTGAAAATACTTTGTTTGCAATTAAGCGTTTAATTGGACGTCGTTTTGATTCTCCGGAAGTTGAAAAAGACAGAAAATTGGTTCCGTTCAAAATCATTCCGGGTGACAATGGCGACGCATGGGTTGAAGTTAAAGGACAAAAATATGCTCCATCGCAAATTTCGGCAATTGTTTTACAAAAAATCAAAGAATATGCCGAAGCTTATCTTGGTGAAAAAATTGATAAAGCCGTTATTACAGTTCCTGCATATTTTAACGATTCACAGCGTCAAGCTACTAAAGATGCCGGAAAAATTGCCGGTTTGGATGTTTTGCGTATTATCAACGAACCGACAGCTGCAGCATTAGCTTATGGTTTGGATAAAAACACAAGCGGTACAATTGCAGTTTATGACCTCGGCGGCGGTACTTTCGATATTTCAATTTTGGAAATCGGCGACGGTGTATTTGAAGTAAAATCAACAAACGGCGATACGTTCCTTGGCGGTGAAGATTTTGACCAACGTATTGTTAACTATTTGGCTGATGAATTCAAAAAAGAAAACGGTATTGACCTGAAAAACGATCGTTTGGCTTTGCAACGTTTGAAAGAAGCCGCAGAAAAGGCCAAAATAGAATTGTCTTCTGCCACTCAGACCGATGTAAATCTGCCGTTTATCACAGCTGACGCAACAGGACCTAAACACTTAAACATCAAATTGACCCGCGCTAAATTGGAAGCTTTGGTAGATGATTTGATTGAACGTACGGTTGCTCCTTGCAAAAAAGCTTTGGCCGATGCCGGCTTGACCGCAGGTGAAATCAAAGAAGTAATTTTGGTCGGCGGTATGACCCGTATGCCGAAAGTTCAAGAAAAAGTAAAAGAAATTTTCGGAAAAGAACCTCATAAAGGCGTTAACCCTGATGAAGTTGTTGCCGTCGGCGCCGCTATTCAAGGCGGTGTATTGATGGGCGACGTAAAAGACGTATTGCTGCTTGATGTTACGCCGTTGTCTTTGGGTATTGAAACTTTGGGCGGTGTATTCACTCGCTTGATTGATCGCAACACGACTATTCCTACCCGCAAGAGTCAGGTATTTTCTACTGCCGAAGACGGTCAGACAGCTGTTACCATCAGAGTATTTCAAGGTGAACGCGAAATGGCTGCCGATAACAAACTGCTTGGTCAGTTTGATTTGGTTGGTATTCCGCCTGCACCGCGCGGTATGCCGCAAATTGAAGTTACTTTTGATATTGATGCTAACGGTATTGTTAATGTTTCGGCTAAAGATAAAGCCACAAACAAAGAACAAGCTATTCGCATTCAAGCCAGCGGCGGTTTGTCTGACAGCGATATCGAAAAGATGGTAAAAGATGCTGAAGCCAATGCCGAAGCTGATAAGAAGAAAAAAGAAGTTGTAGAAGCTAAAAACCAAGCAGAAAGTTTGGTTCATGCTACTGAAAAAACTTTGAAAGAAAATGCTGACAAAATTTCGGAAGCTGATAAAAATGCCATTGAAACCGAAATAAAAGCTTTGAAGACAGCTTTGGAAGCCGATGACATCAGTGTTATTAAAGAAAAGACCGAAAGCTTGATGCAGGCTTCTCTGAAACTCGGTGAAGCTATGTATAAACAAGCCGGAGCGGCTGCAGGTGCAACTGCTCAGGGACCTGAAACAGGAGCCGCCGGCGCTTCGGAGCAACCGAAAGATGATAAGGTTGTCGATGCAGATTTTGAAGAAGTTAAATAAAAACACTTTTTCCTATATCACAGCAAAAAACCTCTCCCTAAAGGAGAGGTTTTTTTATTATAAACAATATTTTTTATTTACATACATAAGATTTTAAACTTTGCAAATAAATTTTATTTGCTTTACTTTCAACACTAAATTAAGTAAAAATTGTGCCTGTTAAATAATTTCCGATTAGCTTGAAAGTGTTAAGAAAAAAATGAATACAAAATGCTTTTTGCTGTCTTACTATTTGTATTTTACCTAAAACCGGAGAAACTTATAACTACATTTCCCCGTCACCTATCCTAGGAGAAAACAGTCTTTATACACTCAATAGTATAACAGCTAAAGAATATGAAGAACAATTTGGAAAAAGCGAAGTTTTTGCCGATGCGGAAGTAGTTGAAAAAGATACTGTGGTTTATCACTATTATCAATATGCACAAAAACCAGACACAATAAGCTCATCTCCTATAAAAAACGGCAACGGCGGTTTGGATGTACATGGCGGATGGTATGCAAAATTTGGTACATTTGATGGTCAGGCTCTTAACTTACGCTATGGAAGTCTTGGGCATGTTTATGGTGACTTTATAAATAACGCCGTTGACGGCAGCAGTGGCTATGGCGGAGCGTTATTTATGGAAAACACAACAATTGAAGAAATTACCGGCGATTTTGTAAATAACCATATCGGCGGATATTTAGGTAATGGCGGTAGTGGCGTGGGCAACGCTTACGGCGGTGCTATGTATGTTCATAATGGAGCCAAAATTTCGAATGGTATATCCGGAAACTTTATTAATAATTATGTTAGCGGCGGTCGTTATGTTATGGGAGGAGCAATCGACAACGATCAAAACAGCATTATCAGTTCAATCAGAGGCAAATTTATCGGCAATAATATTAACACTCGCGCTAGCGCTTTATCAGCCAGTGGCGGAGCAATTTTCAATTTAGCAACCATTGGCAATATCTCGGCAGACTTCATTTACAATCATATTGATAGTAAAGCTCAGGCTGCTGGAGGAGCTGTTAGTAATGAAAATAATATAAACAGCATAGTCGGCAATTTTATAAATAACTATGCTTCGGCAGCAAAAAAAAGATCTCAAGGAGGAGCTATTTATAATCATGGAGGAACAATAGGAAGTATCGCTGGCAACTTTATTGCTAATTACGCATCAATATCTTATGATGGACTTACAGCTTTGGGCGGAGCTATTTATACTGATAAAAATCTTTTGTTTGAAAATGATGGAGAAAATTATTTCTTTTCAAATAATTATACTAATGACTATCGAGGAAAAATTTACAATTCCATTTTTGCTGAAACAAATTTATCAGCACCAGAAATTATTTTTTCGATGCAAAACAAAGCTGTTTATATAATAAATGATGGAATAACCGGAGGTATAACTAAAAATTACAATATCAGCGGCTACGACAGAAGTTACAAAACTGTTTTTACATCGGCTGACAGTAGTGGGACAGTTTTTCTGGGTGATGATATCATTAATTCTGATATAAGCTTAAACGGTGTTGTTATGAATCTGGTCAAATATACCCACTCTGACAATACAATTACAACCGGAAGTTTCGGAAATGATGAAACCGCACGGAGTTCTCTTACATTAAATAATGCAGTTTTAGGACTTCATAATTCCTATTTTGATAAATTAAATCTGAAAAACTATACGGCTAAAAACAATGCTGTTTTGCATATAAATGTAGGCAAAGATGAAAACGGATGGGCTTCGGATCTTATAAATATTTCCGGCAATATCCAAGGACAAACTAATGTCATTGTATATTCCCTTTCTAAAGACAACAATAAAAATGCCAGTGTTGTTTTTGTAAAAGCGCCTCAAGACACTATCAGACAACAAAATGCATTTGTTGTTTCACGTGTTTATGGCAGCCCTTATATGTGGAAAGCCGTTCGCAATTATAAGGGTGAAACATCAGGAAGTACATGGTATCTGGTTGGTAATACGGTTTCAAATCCTGACATTCGACTTCCAGCCGCGCCGTCTGCACCAGTATTTATCCCTGATAGAACAGATAGTTCCGATCAAGATAATGATGATAACGGCAATAATAATGATAAAACACAACCAGTTCATAAACCGCAAATAACATTTGCACCAGAAGTTATAGCGGGTATCGGTTTGCACGAGGCTGCGATAGAGCAGACGAGAAGCGTTGTGCGCAATGTCAGCGGCAAAGTTGCAAGCGGACGCGAATATTGCCCCGGCTGCGGCATATATCCGACAAGCTGGGACAGCAAGGCTTTGCGCAATGTTTGGGTGATGGCGCAGGGCGAGAGCGCCAACATCGACAAGCCGGCTGATATGGATGCTAAAATCTGGGGCGTAGAAGGCGGTTTTGATTTGCAAAACGATGTCAACAACACCTTGGGCGTGTTTGCGTCGTACCGTAAAGGCGAATATGACCTGAGCGGCAAAGGCAGCAAATATTATTCCAAACTTGGCAGCGAGATAGACATCGACAGCTATTTGGCCGGATTGTACTACCGCTATGACAAGAATATGAATTGGCTGTTTGCAACGGTTTACGGCGGCGTACAGCAAGCCGATGTAAAAACCGACGACGGCATGTCCAAGTTTGACAGCGATGGCGTTGAGTTAGGCGCAGGCTTAGAAGCCGGTCACAGTTTTGCCTTGAACAAGAGTTTGACATTGGATCCGAGCTTGGGCGTTTATTATACGCAAATCAGCTTTGACAAGGCGCATGACAATGTCGGCAAGTCGTACAAATGGGACGACATCAAACATGTAGAGGCCGAAGCAGCGGTTAAACTGAGCCAGCAGTTTGAAAATGCGAAAGTTTATGTTAAACCGAGTTTGATACAAACCTATA
>UQMA01000011.1 GCA_900542055.1 uncultured Azospirillum sp.
GAATAGCGGTTCCGATGAGGCTAACGGAAAGAACGGTGAGGACGGCAAAGATGCGGTAAATGTTTCGTCGTTCACGGTTGCAGGCGGCACTGTAACTGTTATCGGCGGCGATGGCGGTAAAGGCGGAAGTGTTTATTTTGAAGCCGTGGCCAACCTTAATACTCTGATAGACTTTCGTTATGCTCAACATTTTAAGGCTAAGAAAGGGCAAAACGGTATGGGGTCGGAAAAAAACGGATGCAAGGCACCTGATATAGTTATTAAAGTTCCGATAGGAACAGAGATTCTGGCTGAAGACGGAGAAACCTTGTTAGCTGATATGGTAACCCCCGGACAAATTTATATGGCGGCAAAAGGCGGCGACGGCGGACGCGGCAATATGAATTTTAAGAGTTCGACCAATCAGGCTCCGCGCTATGCTGAACCAGGGTGGCCCGGGGAAGAAAAATGGCTCTGGCTGAAACTTAAGATTATTGCCGATGTTGGTTTAATAGGTATGCCAAATGCCGGAAAATCCACTTTTTTGACGTCTGTTACAAAAGCGCGTCCTAAAATTGCGGATTATCCATTTACAACATTGCACCCTAATTTAGGGGTTGCTTGGGTTGATAATTACGAAATGGTCTTAGCAGATATTCCAGGGCTGATAGAAGGAGCTCATGAAGGAATCGGGCTGGGTGATCGTTTTTTGAAACATATTGAACGTTGTGAAGTCTTTTTGCATTTGGTTGACGCAACGGATGAAAACGCTGCAAGAAATTATTTGGCAATTCGTAAAGAACTTGAGCTTTACAATCCTGAATTGGCAGAAAAACCGGAAGTTGTTGCTCTTAATAAATGCGATGCTTTGGATGAAAAAGAAATTGCCAAAAAAACGGCAAGTTTAGAAAAAGCTTGCGGTAAAAAAGTTTATGCAATTTCTGCCGTTGCCAGAAAAGGACTTTTTGAGTGCTTGCTTGAAGTTAACAAATATATTAAACGCGACCGTAAACAGCGCAGTGAAACGGTAGACGAACCTGCTCAAAATAAAACAGAAAAAACATGGTCGCCGTTATAAAATAAACTGAAATAAGGAAAAAATAGTGGTGAAAGAAAATGAAATTTTAGAAATCGTTGAAACTTCTCTTGATGACGGCAAAGCTGAAAATGTTGTTGTGATTGATTTGAAGGGAAAAACCTCAATTGCAAATCAAATGGTGATTGCATCCGGTACTTCGGACAGACACGTTATTTCTTTGGCTCAAAGGGTTCAAGAAAATTTGAAAGCTGCCGGATATAAATCAGTCAGCGAAGGTGAAAATCGCGGTGATTGGGTTTTGATTGATGCTTATGATGTGATTGTACATATTTTCCGTCCGGAAGTTCGTGATTTTTACAATTTGGAAAAAATGTGGAATGCTGTTGCCAATTTGCGTGAAGAATAGATCTATTGCATAATTTTCAAATAAAAAAAAGCAGTTCCTTTTAGGAGCTGCTTTTTGTGTGTGAAACGTTCAAATAGCTGATTTACAGTAATTGAACGCTTGCTTAACAGAGTCTTCAGGTGAAAAGTCATGCAATATTTCTTTGCATGTGCCATTTTCAAAATCCCCGAAGAACAATGGCGTGAGTTTTCCGTTTTTGCGGTCATAGGCATACACAAATGCTTGCAACAACTGCCCCTTATAGGCCAGTGGAAAGACAACGCGGTTGGTTTCAACAAAAGTGAAAGCGTCGACTTCGCAAGCAACAATTTCTTTACGTCCGACAATGTTTCCATAATAGAATCCATTGCGCTCCAGAGCGTAAAAACTGCCAATGAATTCGTTTTTGTCGAACATGTCGAACAAACGAATTTCCGTTGCACTGAAAATGATTGACTTGCGGCAATCGGTTACAAAGGCAATACTCAGTTCTTCAAGCATATCGCTTGGGTGAACAACAAGTTTCGACAAGCGAAGACAGGTTTTTACCATCCCCGGATGTTTTTCTTTTACAGTAGTGTCCTGGTTACTCTTTTGCCACTCTTGGGAGACAGCTTTTTTCTTAAAAAGACTGCTCAGTTTTGTAAATATCCCCATAATATATGAAATATAAAAATACGAAATCGAAAACTAATATGTCATATTTTGTCTATAATTGCAAGAAAAATATTGGCTTTTGAATCGGATAAGTGCTATTTTAATCAAAAAATAAGGAAATTAAAAAATGAAAGTTACAATTGCCGCTATTGGAAAATGTAAAAAAAATTCTCCAGAGAAAATGCTGATTGATGAATATGTTAAACGAATGGCATGGACTGTGCTGATAAAAGAAGTTGATAATTCGACGCAGGCTGAAGAAGCTCATTTTTTGCAATCGGTTATCCCGCATGGAGCGAAAGTTGTTGTGTTGGATGAACGCGGAGAGAATATGAAAAGTACGGAATTGGCGGAAAAAGTATCAAATTGGCAGTTAAACGGCTGCTCCGAATTATGTTTTTTAATCGGCGGTGCTGACGGACATCTGCAATCAACACGGGACCGTGCGGATTTACTGCTGTCTTTTGGAAAATTAACATTGCCGCATATGTTAATGAGGGCAGTGTTGGCCGAACAAATTTATCGTATTCAGACGATTATTGCCGGCCATCCTTACCATAGAGAATAATTATCAGCCGTGAACCGTTAAAGTGAACACATTAGCCAAAACAAACAGCGATATGTAGCAAATCAATGCGCTGAGTATCGGTGTTGCAACCCAACCGATAAAGACTCTGCAGAGTAAAAACCAGTTAACATTGCGTCCGCCCTTTAGTAAACCGATTCCCATAATGGCACCGATAACGGCTTGAGAGCTTGAAACCGGAACCATCGGAGGAGCCGGAAGATTATAAGCTGTTAAAAAGTTGTTCAGGGCAGGAGAGGCAAAAACAAACAGTACCAATGATTGAGCTACAACCACAATCCAAGCGACTAAAGGTGTCATTTGCATAATATTTTTGCCGACGGTATTCATTGTGTGTCGCGAATAAGTAAAAATACCGACGCTGATAGCAATTGCCCCCATTAAGAACAAAACCTGTGTCGAGTTTAAGGAAAGTCCTAACGGCAGCGGCAGAGGACGCAGAATGTTAGCGCTTGTAAATACCCCCATAACGTTTGCTATGTTGTTTGCGCCCAAAGCATAGGCAGCAAATGCACCTGAAACAATTAAACCGATACGGGTATAACAATCTTGCCTGATAAGCGAAACATTATGCATTTTCAGCAGTAATTTGGTTGTGTGGTATAAAACAACGGCAAATAAAGCCGAAAGAATCGGACAAAATACCCAGGTGCTTGCAATTGTGGTTACCAAAGAAACGTCGGTAGGTCTGTCGCTATACATATTCCAACCAATAATCGCTCCGACAATTGCCTGTGAAGTTGAAACGGAAATATGAGCTTTGACCATAAGATAAATAGTTAAAGCTGCTGCCAATGCTGCCATAAACGCTCCGGGGATGGCATCAATGCTGCCTAGTTTGTTTAAGGTTTGGCTTGCGCCGCTGCCGGCGATGACCGCGCCTAATATAACAAAAACTGAAGAAATTATGGCTGCGGTGCGAAATTTTATCATTTTGGTGCCGACCGCCGTGCCGAAAATGTTGGCTCCGTCATTGGCACCGAGCGACCATCCTAAAAACAAGCCGCTGCTTAAGAAAAATAGAAAACTCAGCATGGATTAAATATCTCTTTTTAATGTGAAAATAAGCAATTCATCGGCGCAATCTTCGGCAATATCCGCGATTTCGGCGATTTCCGTGATCAAAAGATCAAGCTGAAGTTTGTTTGCCAGCGGCATTTCGGAAGCAAAAATAGATTTTTTTATGCTGTTGTAGGTCGTATCTGTTTCTTGCTCCATTAAATAAACTTTATGGGTGTAATCGCGCACGGTTCCGAGGTCTTTGAAAAACGCCCGCGAAGCAATGCCCATATATTCGCAGCAATCGGCAACCTGACGGCACAAAGACGTTATATATTTGTGAAATTCTTCTGGAATTTCAGGTAGTTCGATATAAAATTTGTAAATTACATCATCAATATGATTGTTTATTTTATCAAGACTTTCAATCAATTGTAAAATATCGGCCTGCAGGTTGGGCAGAAGATTTTGCGCATAAAGCTGGTTTTCAATTTCGCGGCGCAGCTTGTCTGCCGAATGTTCGACCTTTTTAATTTGTTTATTTACGGCTTTGCAGGAATCGTGGGAACGCTCTAAAAATATTCCCGATGCTTTGCGAAATATTTCGGCAGAATCAAGAATGGTGTCATGAAAATCGTCAATTTTTATTTCCAATGCCTTTGTTTTTGGAAAAAGTGAAATCTTAACTTTAAACATATTGTATATTCTCCATAAAATAAAGTTTATTAAGCATAAAGTTAAAAAGTTAAAAAATACTGGATTTTTACAATAAATGTTTTTTCCGCTTGTAAAATTTCGGGATATTGGCTAAATTATCTTTGGTTTATAATATTACATTACAATTTGAGGAAATATATTATGAAAAAAACACTCTTTATCTCAATTATCGCTTTGTTGGCCGCTGTTGCTGCTTTGGTAAAAGATTATTTGCCTTGCGCTAAAAAAGCTGCCGAAGCTGCACCTGTTGACGTTGAAGCTGTTTTGAAAGAACATCCTGAATACGTTATCAATGCTTTGCAGGCTTATGAAGTTAAAGCAAGAGAAGAAGCAGAAGCTCAGGCTCGTGCTTTGGTAAAAGACAACGAAGCCGCTTTGACAGAAAACAATGCTCCTTTTCAGGGGCCGGCAGATGCCAAACTTGTTATGGTTGAATTTTATGACTATGCTTGCGGATATTGCCACAGATTATTCCCTGAGTTGAATCAAATCATTGGTCAAAACAGTGATCTTAAAGTTATTTTCAGACCTGTCGCTTTCGTTTCTCCTCATTCTGAATATGCTGCTCGTGCTGTTTTGGCAGCCAATGAACAAGGCAAATTTACCGAATTGCACACAGCTTTGTTTACAGTACAAAAATCTTTGAGTGAAAAATTGGTAGACGAATTGGCTGAAAAAGCAGGAATTGATGTTGAACAAATGAAAAAAGATATGAATTCAGAAAAAGTTAATGCCGCTTTTGCTGCTAATAACTCTTTGGCTGAAAAAGTTCAAATCAACGGCGTTCCTACTTTGATTATGAACGGTGAAATGTTGCAGCCGACAGCTCCTTATATTCAAGGAAAAATTGACGAAGCCAGAAAATAATTTTTAGGGCTTTAGGCAAAATAGAAAAGGCAGTATTAATACTGCCTTTTTTTGTTGCTTTTTATTTTTTTCGTGCTATAAGGTGCGCTCCAAATTATATTATTTATTAAATTATCAAAAATTAAATTACAAAATGAAGAAAAATTTTTCTGTAACCGCGTTAGAGTTTGGAATTGCCTTGCTGGCATTGGTGTTTAACTTTAACCAACTTTCTTTAGGCGCAAAACTGGTTTTGGCGATCTTGATGTTGGTTAATGTATTTATGGGAGCAAAATGGCACTCATGGGTAAAGAGCACATCTTGGGCAAGCGCATCCGCATGTTTGGTTGTTGCCGGCGTTTTTTCTTTTATCGGTATGGGGCTTGTTGGCCTAAACACATTTGCTTATTGGGCATTGGGAACGGTTCTGCTAGGAATAGTTCTTTTTGCTTTCTTGGTATTGCCGATTGATAAAAATGCTCCTAACAATATGCTTTATGCACTTGCATCTTGTTTTGCGGTTTCATTGCTCAGTTGGCCGCTCGGATTGGATTTTGTATGTCCTCCAATCTGGCTTATAAACATTTGTGTCTGGCTTGAAATTGCAGCGCTTTCCTATTTTGTTCTAAGCGGTTTGGGTCTTTTGGTTGTTTCTTTGCGCTCAAGCAAAAACTAAAACGCCCTTTGATGTAAACGTAAACGGTCTGATTTGTAATCAGACCGCTTTTTGTATATTCAATTTTAAACTTTATGCGGAAGTTTGGCGTAAATACGTGTGCTAATCCAATTCGGCAAAATAGAAACCGCCCATGATGCCAACCGCATCTGCCATGGAAAAGCAATCAAACCGATATTTCTTTCCAGACGTGTGGCTATAATTTTTGCAGCTTTTTCTGCTGACATAAAAAATGGCATAGGACATGTATTTTTATCTGTAATCCGCGATTTTACAAAACCAGGGCAAATAATACTGATTTGAATGCCGCTTGAGAGCAAAGATGCCCGCAGAGCTTCGCCGTATGCTTTTACGCAAGCTTTGCTGGCGCTGTAAGACGGGCAGGCTGCCAAACCATGGTAACCGGCGATTGAGCTCATAATTGCAATGGCACGCGGCTGTTTATCGTTGCGTTTTTGAAATAAATTTAATGCCGGCTGTATTGTATTTAAAACGCCGAATATATTTGTATTAAAAGTTTTGTATACATTTTCGCTTGTTTCTTCAAGGGTAGCAACACCGGCGTTGGCAATAACCAAATTCAGCGGGGATATTTTTTCTGCTTCTTCAATCCATAATTTTAGCGCCTGTGTATCGGTAACATCGATAATACGGCTGTAAACATTGGCTCCCAATTTATTGCATTTTTCGGAAACAGTTTCCAATCGTTCGGCATTTCTGCCGCATATAAAAATATTTTCAGCCTTGTGGGCGGCAAAATAAATAGCCAGAGCTTCGCCAATACCGGAAGAAGCGCCGGTAATTAAGATATTTTTGAATTTTGTTGCCATGTTTTTATCCATTAATTATTAATCTTTTGCCGTTATGATAGCAGAAAAATTAATTTTAGGGAGAAATTTTTTGAATATATCCAGTATGACGGGATTTTGCCGTACCTGCGGACGCTATGCGGATGAAAATACGTCTTTTGATTGGGCTTTTGAAATAAAAAGCGTTAACGGGAAAAATCTTGACTTTAAAATTCGCACTCCTGCAGATTTTGAATGTTTGAGTACGGGATTAAAATCAATTGCGCAAAAATATTTTGACCGCGGTTCTTTTTCCGTTGTTTTTGAAATCAGCGGCAAAGAAAAAAACGGACAGATTAAAATCAATAAAGATTTGTTGAATTTATTGATTAAGACAGCAGTTGATATAGAAAATGAAAATACTTCGGTTCGTTCTTTTTCAGTCGGTGAGCTTTTAAGTATAAATGGTGTTATTGAGTTCGAAAATAATAAATTTACCGATTTAGAAATGGAAAAAATACAGCAAGTTTTGTTCAGCGAATTTGAAAACTGCTGCCTTGGACTGTATAAAGATCGTTGTCAGGAAGGCGAAAAAATTGCTTCTGTTTTAAAAAATTTGTTGGAAAAAATTTCTATTGTGGTGGAAAAAATCGCATTTCTTTCTGAAAAAACACCGCAGCATTTAAGAGAAAAACTGACGCGTCAGATAAATGATTTTTTAGGCGAAAATAATTCTGTCAGTGAAGAACGTTTGGCGCAGGAAATAGTGTTTTTGGTAAATCGCGCTGATATATGTGAAGAAATAGACAGGCTGCGTGCTCATTTGAAAACAGCATGGCAATTGTTGGATAAAGGCGGTAGCGTAGGTCGCCGGTTTGATTTTTTGTGTCAGGAGCTCAACCGTGAAACTAATACAACTTGTTCAAAAGCGGCGGAAGTTGAAATTGTAAATTTAGGAATGGAATTGAAAATTCTGATAGAACAATTGCGTGAACAAGTACAAAATATGGAGTAAAATTAATGGATAATGTTATTGATTATTTGCGTAATGTGCGTCGCGGGGCAATGTTTTTAATCGAAGCTCCTTCCGGAACCGGAAAAGGAACCGTAATTAAGGAACTGATGAAACGTGATGATAAGTTGAAATTTTCCGTGTCGGTAACGACCAGAGCTCCTCGCTATAATGAAGTTGAAGGTGTTGACTATTTTTTTATAACCGATGAACAGTATAATAAATACCGCGATGAGGGGGCTTTTTATGAATATGTCGACTCGCAGTATGGAAACAGATATGGAACATTGCGTTCTGAAGTCGATAGTTTTTTGAATGTGGGAGAAGATGTTATTTTTGATATTGATTGGATGGGAGCGCGCCAAATGCGTGAAAAAGCACCGGATGACGTTGTTACCATTTATATGCTGCCACCGTCAATCAAAGAGGTCAGAGAAAGGCTCGAAAATCGAGGGACAGACAGCAAAGATGTTATTGAAAAACGTATGAATATGGTTGCAGATAAAATAGAGCACTGGAATGAGTTTGATTATGTTGTTGTCAATGTCAGCTTAGAAGATACGGTTGAGAAAATCCGCCGCATTATTTCTGGTGAAAGAATGAAACGCATACGCCAGCAGGCCGGTTTGGAAAAGTTTGTGGCTGAATTGATGGCGGAAGCTAAAGCTGCAAAATGATTGCTTGCCAAAAACAATATTTTTTTATATGTTGATGACAAAATTAAAAAGGCGAAAAAAATGACCCCTACTTCAATTTTAGGCAGATATCTTACCCGACAGCTGATTATGAGCTTTTTGGCGGTGTTGCTGATGATTACCGGTGTTATTTTTATGTTTGAAATCATTGAGCTTTTACGCCGAACGGCGGAGCGTCCGGATGTTGATTTTGTTTTTATATTGAAAATGGCTTTTTCAAAATTGCCGCGTACGTTTGAACTGGTGTTTCCGTTTGTGATGATGATTGCGGCGATGGTCACATTTTGGAAAGTAAGCCGCTCAAATGAATTTGTGGTTATCCGTGCGGCCGGTGTTTCGGTTTGGGGATTTTTAACCCCCGTAATGTTTGCTGTTTTTTTAGTTGGTGTTATCAATGTTGCGGTTATAAATCCGATTTCTTCATATCTGTATGAAGTTTATGAAACAATGGATTACCGTTTTAAAACCAAAAATCCAAAAGCAGTGCTGTTTTCCAACAAAGGACTGTGGATACGCGAAGCGGGCGATAATGATAAAATTTTGGTTCTTACGGCCAGATCCGTGCGGCAGGAAAATAACATTTTGCTTATGCGGCAAGTCAGTTTGTTGGAAATGAATCGCAATTCGCAATTGCTAAAAAGAATAGAAGCATATGCGGCTGAACTGCGCAACGGACAGGTCGAGATGAAAGACGTTAAGATTTTTGAAGCCGGAAAGCCGACTGAAAAAATTAATGATTTTGATTATAAAACGACTTTGACCATAGATAGAATAAAAGAAAACTTTATTGATCCTGAGGCTATTTCTTTTTGGAGTTTGCCGGATACGATAGAATTTTACGAAAAATCAGGTTTTTCAGTCGTTCGTCATAAAATGCGCTATTTATCGCTGTGGGCTTCGCCGTTTTTATTGATGTCTATGGTTTTGGTAGCGGCTGTTTTTGCCTTGCGCGGAAGCACGCGCGGCGGCGGAGTGATGTTTATGATTGTCGGAGGAATATCAACGGGTTTTGTTGTTTATTTTATGTCGCAGATTATTTATGCCTTTGGGATTAATAATTATATTCCCGTTGAATTGGCGGTTTGGACCCCGACATTGATTATCAGTATGATAGCATCGTCATTGCTGCTGCATTTGGAAGGAAATTAAAGCTATTATATTTTTTATTTTATAGTCCAGCCGGTAACCTTATCGTTTATAAGATCGATTTTTAAATTGTAGCGATTTTTTCCGGTTTGACCATATTTCCATGTTTCGCCTTTTTTACTTTTTGATGTCCATTCGGAAATGTGTTCGGGGGATCCTATAGAATCCAATAATTGCTCGTATGTTTGGTCAACCCAAATTGATTTGTTCAGAATCTTTGCAACAATTGTTCTGTTGTTATATTTTGCCATCAATTTTTCTATACGCTTCTTTTTTAAAAATGTTCTTATTTCTATAAAGTCGTTTAAATATTTAACATATGATTTTAGCGGAGAAAAAATCGGGCAGGCATAAAAGCAGGAAAGGCAATGTTTGCAAGGCGATTAAAAAAATACTTGATTTATGTGATTTTGTATTATATAAAGCAAAAGTCTTTTGTAGGGGTATAGCTCAGTTGGTAGAGCATCGGTCTCCAAAACCGAGTGTCGTGAGTTCGAATCTTACTGCCCCTGCCATTTTTTCACCGAATACGGTGTTGTTGTATAAGTTTTTATTTATAGGTAAAGTCAATGGCAAAAACTAGTCCGATTCTGTTTTTTAAACAGGTAAAACAAGAGGTAAAAAAAGTTACCTGGCCAACTCGTCAGGAAGTTTTGCAGACATCGTTTATGGTGCTGGTTTTGGTGGCTATTGCCGCTACATTTTTCTTTTTTGTCGATCAGTTTTTCGGCTTTATCGTAAAATTAATTTTTGGTTAGGAGAGAACTGCAATGGCTGCGCGCTGGTATGTTGTTCATGTTTATTCCGGTTCGGAGAAAAAAGTTGCCGAGTCGTTGCGTGAACAGGCCGTATTAAAAAATATGGAAGATAAAATTCTTGAAGTTATGGTTCCAACCGAAAATATTGTTGAAGTTAGAAAAGGCTCAAAAGTTAATTCAGAGCGCAAATTCTTCCCCGGTTATGTGTTGGTAAAAATGGAAATGTCCGATGACGCATGGCTGGTGATTAAGAATACTCCGCGTGTTACCGGATTTTTGGGCGCACGTAATAAACCTCTGCCGATTTCAGATGCAGAAGCTGAACGCATTGTTAAGCAAATTGAAGAAGGTGTTGAGCGTCCGCAGACTGTGGTTAAATTTGAAATCGGTGAACAGGTTCGCGTTTGTGATGGTCCGTTTGCCTCGTTTATCGGTTTGGTTGAAGATGTTGATGCTGAAAAGTCGCGCCTTAAACTTTCGGTTTCGATTTTCGGCCGTTCTACACCGGTTGAGCTTGAATTTAATCAAGTTGAAAAAATTTAGTTTTCATAAGGCTTCGTAAGGCTGAATCTTAAAGGGATTTCAGCCTTTTTTTATTAGTAACGTATAGAGGAAAAAAGGAAATGTTCGGATCTTTTTTTGCAGAATTTAAAAAATTTGCAATGCGCGGTAATGTTATTGATATGGCTGTCGGTATTATTATCGGGGCTGCGTTCGGTAAAATTGTCGATTCAATGGTAAAAGATGTTATTATGCCGCCGATAGGTTTGTTATTGGGCAGTGTGGATTTTTCTAATTTATTTTTTGTTTTAAAAGATGTCCCCGGACATGAGGGAGCTTATGCTTCGTTGGCGCAAGCCACTAATGCCGGTGCAACAACCTTAAATCTTGGAAACTTTTTGAATGCGGTTATCAGCTTTACAATCGTGGCATTTGCTGTATTTATTTTGATTAAAGGTATCAATAAAGTTCAGGCTAAACTTGATACTAAAGAAGCTGGTTCGGCTCCGACAACCAAAAAATGCCCGTTTTGCTTTTCTGAGATTGATATTCATGCCACCCGTTGTCCGCATTGCACTTCGGAACTGCGTGAACCGGCTAAACGCGGAAGAAAACCCAAAGCTGAAGCTGCTGAGGTTAAAACAGCAGCTCCAAGAGGAAGAAAAGCTAAAAAACAAGCTTAGTTCAGCGCTTTATAAAAAAGAAAAATCCGCCTTTAGGGCGGTTTTTTCTTTTAAATATTTAATTATAAAATGAATATAAAATGTTATTAACAATAAATACTGTTAAGCTTAATGGTGTTTACAAATGATGATTACTTTTATATATACTATTATATATTATGTTAACTGCAAAATAAGGTTGTAATGACAAAAAAATATTCAAATGCCACTATAGAGGGTAAAATTTCTATTATTACTCCATGTTACAATGGCGAAAATTATTTGCATAGATTTTTAGATTCATTGTTAATACAAGAGTATAAAAATGTTGAGCTTATTTTTGTAAATGATGGTTCGACAGATAAAACTGAAGAAATTTTTTTATTATATAAAGAAAAATTTGAGCAAAAAGGCTGGAATGTTATTTATATAAAACAAGCTAATCAGGGACAAGCTGCTGCTTTGAATGCCGGATTGAAGATATTTAGCGGCGAGTATCTTATGTGGCCGGACAGTGATGATATTTTGTATCCTGAACATTTGACTAAAAAAGTTGAACTTATGAAAAATAATCCGCAGGCTGGAATAGGCTTTTGCTGGTTGGATCAGGTTACGGAAGAAAATCTTACTAAAGTTGAAAAAATATTAAAGCGTGAGCATAACAATTTACTTGATGACTTTGCTGGAGATTTAATATTAAACAGAAATATTTTGTGGCCTCCAATTGGAGCGATAATTCGATCTTCGGCATTTTTTGATGTAAATCCGCATCGTGAAATTTATGCGGGTAAAGCAGGCCAAAATTTTCAAATGTTTTTCCCTGTAGGAGCCAAATATTCAGTATGTTACCTTGACGAAAGTTTAGGACAATATTTAATACGCGAAACTTCACATAGCCGTTCACAAAACGATTATCAGCAACGCCAATTTGATCATGAAGATACATGGGTGCATACAATTATGCGCTCTCCTCTTTCTGATGAACAGAAAACAAAGGCTATTATTCGGTCCGTTAATCATTATGAACAGCTGAAAATGAAAAAAATGCAAATAAAACAAAAAATTAAACCTCGTAAAGTAAAAATATTTGGTTTTATTCCTTTGCTTAAGATTTGTTTTGAGGAAAATAAAACGATAGTTAAACTATTTGATTTTATTCCAATTCTTTCGATAAGGTGAAATATGAAAATATTAGAAGATATGAACGCTTGTACAGGGTGCAGTGCTTGTTTAAATAGTTGTCCAAAATCGGCTATTTCTATGAAAATCAATGAAGAAGGATTTAAATATCCAGAAATTGATGCCGATAAATGTATTAATTGTGGATTGTGCGCAAAATCATGCCCAGTCAATGGAGCAATTTATGATAATGAAATGCAACCGCAATGTTATGCGGTTCAAGGGAGTGATGAATTAAGAGCGATATCATCATCGGGCGGCGCTTTTTCTTTTTTAGCTGAATATATTTTGCAACAAAAAGGCGTGGTTTGCGGGGCGGCTTTTCGTTCTGATTTTACAGTTGAACACATCATTGTTGATAATATTGATGATTTGAAAAAATTGCGTGGCTCTAAATATATGCAAAGCGATATAGGAACTTGCTATAAACAAATCAAAAATTATTTAGCAAAAGAAATTTTGGTTTTATTTAGCGGTACGCCGTGTCAGATTGCCGGTTTGAAAAGTTTTTTAGGAAAAAATTATGACAATTTGTATTGTGTTGATATTATTTGTCATGGTGTCCCGTCTGCAGAATTGTTTAAGCGCAGTTTGAAAGAGCAATTTGGTGATGAAAAAATTGTAGGGTTTAATTTTAGAGATAAAACATTGGGATGGAAATCATCTCATGTGCTGGAAATTGATACCGATAAAAGTTCATATCACTTAGAGGCTGAAAAATTTCCATATATGGTGGCTTTTCTCCGTAATCTTTGCTTGAGAAAATGTTGTGGAAACTGTCGCTTTAATCGTTTGCCGCGACAAGGGGATATTACAATCGGTGATTTTTGGAGAGTTGAAAAATATAAGGCAAAGTTAAATGATGGTAAAGGTACCAGTGCTTTGTTGGTGAATAATGAAAAAGGAAAGAAAATTTTTGAGGCAATAAAAAAGAATTTTAAATTGTGTCAAAAAGCTCCATTGCAAAAAATCATTGACGGTAATCCAAATTTAATTGGTTCAAGTAAGCATAATGCTTGGCGTACGAAGTTTTTTGCTCAGTTGGATAAAATTTCATTGCAGGAAAATGTTGAATATGCGGCTAAACAAAAATATGACGCTGCAATTTTGAATTTTTGGCCTTATAGTAATTTTGGCGCTATATTGACCGGATATGCCTTGCAAAAATCATTGGAAGAACTGGGATATGAAAATCGTTTGATTTGGTATATGAATAAGGCAAATATAAAACATTATGCAGAAACATTTATTTCATCTCATTTTAAGGATTTTGCAGATAAATATATAAAATATACTCCTTTGCTTGATTATTTGGATTTGCAAAAATTAAATGAGCACACATCTTGTTTTATAGCTGGTTCAGACCAGATATGGCGGACGACGATTCAAGGTGAAAATCCAAATGCTTATTATCTTGATTTTGCTGGAGATAAAGCCAAAAAAATAGCCTGTGCGGCAAGTTTTGGATTGGATAATTATATTGGAACGGAAACTCAGGCGCTTGAAGCGGCCTATTATCTTCAACAATTTGACGCGGTGTCTGTGCGTGAATATGAAGGGCAAACAATCTGCCGCGAAAAGATGGGGGTTAATGCTGAGGTTTTGATAGATCCTGTTTTTTATATCAATCGTAAATATTTTGATCAAATGGCTGATTCTGCAGAGATCAATTTACCTAAAAAATATATTTTGGCGTATTTTTTGGGGATGAGAGAAGATGATAAAAAAGTTGTAGATTATTATGCGCAAAAGTATGGTTTACCAGTCGTTTATTTGAATATTCAAGATATGACCACTGAAGAATGGTTGGCTTATATTCGTAATGCAAAATTATTGATAACCAATTCATTTCATGGTGTTTGTTTTTCTATTATTTTTAATAATGATTTTATTTGTGTCGCAGATAAAAATAAAGCCTATTCTCGCTTTACAACGGTTTTGAAAAAGTTAAATCTGCTATTTAGGGCGCGTACAGCCGAAGAAATTGTATCTTCGGGAAAATATGATTTTGACAAAATAGATTATAATCTTGTTAATCCTATTATCGAAAAAGAGAAAAATTATGCGCTGCAATGGTTAAAAAATGCAATGGAAATGGATGTTAAACCGCGTTCTGTGTCGGATTTAATGATAAATCATTTGCAAAAAGATTTGATGATAAAAGAACAAGAACTTATTTCAATTTGCAGTGAGTTTAATTATCCGAAGTATTTGCATAAATACAGAAAATATAAGCTCTTGTCAAAAATAACATGGGGAAATGCTCGAAAGAAATATAAAGAAAAAAGAAAAATGTATAAGCAAAAAGTGAAAACAATTAGAAAAATGCTCAAAACAATAGAGAAGGAAGATAGATGGCTTTAATTTCGGTATTGGTAACATTTTGCAATCAGGAAGAATATATTCGTCAGGCTCTTGATGGTATTTTAAAGCAAAAAATCGATTGCGAATACGAAGTGTTGGTCGGGCTTGACGGCAAACGTGAAAAAAGTTTGAAAATTCTTAAAGAATATACTGAAAAGTATAATTTTATTCACGTTTATGAAATTGATTGGGCTGACCGCGATTGTATTAATATAGAAAAAGCTTCGGCAAATCGGTATAATCTTTTAAAACACGCAAAGGGAGATTATTTTTGCATATTGGACGGTGACGATTGCTACGGCAGTGAAAAACAATTTCAAACTCAATTGCGGGAACTGCAGGAAAATCCGGATTGCATAGGCTGTGCCGTCGGGCGTGTCACTGTTTGTGAAAATGGTGACAGAAATGTTATTTTTCCTGATACGAAGTTTTATACATTAAAAAGCTATATCAAGAGCAATTTGTATATTCACAATGGTTCTATTTTGTTCAGAAATATATTTAAGCAAGGATTTCCTAAAGATTTTCCCGAAAAAATACTTAATGATACAACAATGACAATGTATATGATGAGAAAAGGCGGTGTGGTTTATGTTCCTTTATTTTCTTACAGATACACCATCAGTGAAAATGGAATTTATCAGGGAAAAAATGTTCTGGTCAAAAATTTGTATGCGGTTTTAGATGCCGAAATAAATTTGCAATATGTGGGCGAATGTAGAAAAGAGCTTTTGAAGAAATATAAGAAAAGGTTTAAAGACTTATATAAAAAACGCAAATTATACAGTATTTCAGACTCTGAAATTGATAAGATTTTAAAATTTGCCAAAGAGAATAAATGCCGGCTATTGCGCGCAGTTTTGGCTTATAGCCGCTGCAAAAGCAGATTGGGGCGCTGGTGGTGGAGCTGTGTCGGAAAGGCGTTGCTGAAAACCAAATGCTATTCCGGAAAAATAAAATAAGTTATGCAACAAATGTTGCAAAAAAAAACTTGCAAAAATAATTCGTTGTGTTATACAAGGGCAGTGTTTTAAGAGAATGTTGCTCTTATAAACATAATTTTATGTATAAAACTTGTGGGGGATTAGCCATAATCTTACCACAAACCTAAGTGAGGTATTAAAATGGCTGTAAAATCTAAAAAGAAAATTTTAGGATTGATCAAGCTGCAAATCCCCGCTGGAAAGGCAAACCCTTCTCCTCCGGTTGGTCCTGCTTTGGGCCAAAAAGGCTTGAACATTATGGAATTCTGCAAAGCTTTTAACGCTGCTACTCAAAAAATGGAACCGGGAATCCCTGTTCCGGTAGTGATTACTGCTTATGAAGACAAGTCTTTCACTTTCATTACAAAACTTCCTCCGGTCGCTTATTATATTAAGACCGCTGCTAAAGTTAAATCCGGTTCTAAAGAACCCAGCAAAACTTTTGCCGGCCAGATTACTATGGAACAGGTTAAAGAAATTGCTACTGCTAAAATGCCGGATTTGAATTGTTCAACAGTAGAATCGGCTATGAATATGGTTAAAGGTCAGGCCTCTTCTATGGGTATCAAGGTTGTGGAGTAGGAAGATGTCAGGAAAAAGAATTGTAAACATTTATAAAAACGTTGACAAGTCAAAACTGTATTCTCTGAAAGAAGCAGTAAAGCTGGTTAAAGAAAATGCTAATGCCAAATTTGACGAAACTGTTGATTTGGCTATCAATCTTGGTATTGACCCGAAATATGCCGACCAAATGGTAAGAGGCGTTTGCGCTTTGCCTAACGGTACAGGTAAAACTGTTCGCGTTGCTGTTTTGGCTCAAGGTGAAAAAGCTGACGAAGCTAAAGCCGCCGGTGCTGATATTGTCGGTGCTGAAAATTTGATTGATTCCATTTTGTCAGGCAAAGTTGAATTTGATCGCTGCATTGCCACTCCCGATATGATGGGTATGGCTGGTAAGGTTGCTCGTATTTTGGGACCTAAAGGCTTGATGCCAAACCCAAAATTGGGTACTGTTACCATGGATGTAGCCGGAGCTGTTAAAAAAGCCAAAGCCGGTGAAGTTCAATATCGTGCAGAAAAAACCGGTATCGTTCATGCCGGAATCGGTAAAGTAAGCTTTAGCGAAGATGCTATTTATGAAAACGCCAAAACTTTGATTGACGCTATCATTAAGGCTAAACCGTCAGGCGCCAAAGGAACTTATATGAAGAAAATTTGCATCAGTTCCACAATGGGTGCCGGCGTTCATGTTGATCTTGCAAATCTCTAGTTTTGAGCTTGTAAGATTAAACGCTGAAAGTTCGGGCGGATTTCTTGTCCGCCCAATCTTCCCGAAACTTCGGGAAAACTGTCCAAGACTGCAGGCGGGTATCCTTAAATATCCTGCATAGACGGGAGTTGAAATTTTATTTTTCTCCTGGACAGATTAACCTCATTGCCTGCAAAGGCGATGAAAATGTGAAATCAAACATCGTTTTGTGATGATGTTTTATTTGGAGATAGAAAAGTGAATCGTGATGAAAAAGCACAGTTGCTTGAAGAACTGAAGCAGTTGTTCAATGATTCTGAAGCTGTGGTAATCTCTCATTATAAAGGATTGACCGTTGCAGAAGTTTCTGAATTGCGTGACAACATCCGTAAAACCGGAGCAGGTTTTAGAGTAACTAAAAATCGCATCACACGTCTGGCTCTGAAAGGCACAAAATTTGAGGCTTTGTCTGATTTGTTCAAAGGTCCGACCGCTGTTACGTTCGCCCATGATCCAATCTCAGCCTGCAAAGCTTGTGTCGAATTTGCAAAAGGTAACGAAAAATTGGTTATCCTCGGCGGTGCTATGGATACCGGTGTTTTGTCACTTGAAGAAATTCAAAAATTGGCAAGTATTCCGTCTATGGACGAATTGCGCGCCAAAATTATTGGTTTGCTTCAGGCTCCTGCCGCTCAGTTGGCTCGTGTTACCAAAGCCTATTCAGAAAAAGAAGCAGCCTAACAGCTGTGTGTGTTGTAGTTTTTTATAAAACAAGATTTAATTTATTTATGGAGAAAAAAGATGGCCGATTTAGCCAAGTTAGTAGATGAATTGTCAGCTTTGACCGTTATGGAAGCTGCTGATCTTTCAAAAATGTTAGAAGAAAAATGGGGCGTTTCTGCCGCTGCTGCCGTAGCTGTTGCTGCTGGTGCCGGTGCTGCTGCCGTTGAAGAAAAAGACGAATTCGAAGTTGTTTTGGTTGCTGCCGGTGACAACAAGATTAACGTTATTAAAGAAATCCGCGCTATCACACAATTAGGCTTGAAAGAAGCTAAAGATTTGGTTGATGGTGCTCCTAAAACTATTAAAGAAAGCGCTCCTAAAGCTGAAGCTGAAGAAATCAAGAAGAAACTTGAAGCAGCTGGCGCTAAAGTTGAATTGAAGTAATTTCGATTTAATAGCTTTAATAAAAAACTCCTGAGAAATCGGGAGTTTTTTTGTTTAAAATGTAAGCATTTTCAGTTACAATATTTTTGTTTTATTGCGTATGTGAGAATTTTATGAATAATCTGTATGATTTCGAAGAAGAAAACAATATTGCAACTGTTTGTGCTAATAAAGCGTTTGAGACAGCCGCCGGTCAAGGTGCTTTCTCCGCAGAAGCTCAAAAAATAGCAAAATCAACTTTTGATAATGTTCGCCGGTCAAGAGCTGAAAGGTTTCTTAAAGATTTGAATGAAAAATTGGGACAATTGTCCAATGCAGATGTGGTTAATTTGTTATTGGCTTTAATTGCCGATGGTTTGATTATTGAAGATGATGAAGATTTGGAATATTGGATTTCGCGTTTAGAAATTTTGATAGTCAATCGAATCAGCGAATATATGAATTTTTCACTGGCAATGAATCGAGCTTCAGGTAAAGAGCTTAATCAGTTTATGAGTATATTTAAACAGATTCCGATTTCTGAATTTGAGAATATGGAAAAAATGGCGCAAATTATGCAATTTTTGCATATGAAAAAATCACCTTTGGATGATAAATCGCCGGCTTACGCAAAATGGAAACAATCAGCAGAGCAATTTTCCCAAATAGAAAAAATGATAAAACGCGATCTGAACAGGCGAAAAAATTCGCATGATGTTCCGAACAATAATAACCGTCAGCATGATTCTTTGTCGCAATTAAAAGCTAAAATGCAAAGTGCAGGGGTGGCAGAAGGCGGAAATTATTGGAATGATGTTATTGCTGCTTATAATATGAGCGGGGACAAAGAAAGTTTTGTAAGCCAGTGGACCGCTGATTATGAGCGCATAAGTCAAGAAAACGAATCTAAAAACACTGTTGAAAATACGCGTTCAATAGAGAAAGAAAATGAAAAAATTGCGCAAAATGAAAGTTTGCAAAAGCAGATGGAAAAGCAAGAACAAAATGATTATTTGAGCACGGAATTTACAAACGAGGCAAATCAAAGAGCGGCAATGGCAATAACTGAAAGATATGGAATAAAAATAGATAAAGACAATATTGCCCGTGTTAAAATGGTTGTGAAATCAGGAAAAGAAATGTGATTTTTTTTTATTTATTACCGCTGTTTGAAATGTTGTCAAACAGTGGAAAAAGTTTGTTTCTAAAAGTATTTTTTGCTTGCAAGAATCAGCAATGTGGGGCATTATCGCACATGAATTTAGCTGCGAATCGCAGCGATTGCATGCAATTATTTTATATTAGCTCATCAAAAGCGGGGCGAATCCGTAGAATTGATGAGAATTTTCGTTTTAAAACATATATATATCAACCTTCTGCGGGCGGGATTCAAATTTTTTGATAGTATTGTCGCAGAATATAACCACGAGGATTAAACACAATGAAAGAATCTTATACGAGCAAAAGACGTGTAAGAAAGAACTTCGGCCGAATCGACGCTGTGTCGGAAATGCCGAGTTTGATTGAGGTTCAGACCGCCTCATACCGCAGTTTTATTGAAGGAAAAGACTGTGAGTTTGGTCTTGAAGAAGTTTTTAAATCCATCTTCCCGATTAAAGATTTTTCCGGTAACGGCGAACTTGAGTTTGTTAAATATGAGCTCGAAACTCCGAAATATGATATGGACGAGTGCATTAAACGCGATATGACTTATGCCGCTCCGGTAAAAGCAACTTTGCGCTTGGTGGTTTGGGATGTAGACGAGGCTACCGGTGCCAAATCTATCCACGACATCAAAGAGCAAGATGTTTATATGGGCGATATTCCCTTGATGACGGACAAAGGTACGTTTATCGTAAATGGTACCGAACGCGTTGTTGTTTCACAAATGCACCGTTCTCCGGGGGTTTTCTTTGATAATGACAAAGGCAAAACGGTTTCTACCGGTAAATATTTATTTGCAGCCCGTGTTATTCCTTATCGTGGTTCTTGGCTTGATTTTGAATTTGATGCTAAAGATTTGCTGTACGCACGTATTGACCGTCGCCGCAAGCTTCCAATTACTTCTATTTTGTATTCTCTCTATTCTAAAGAAACCGAAGAAAAACTTAAAGAGCTTGCAAAAGAAGGCAAAAAAATTGACAGAAACGATGTTAAAGGTATGGATAAAGAAGAAATTCTTGCGTACTTCTATGATACCGAAACTTTTGTTGCCGACAAAAAAGCTTGGAAAGTTAAATTTGTTCCTGAACGCATGAAAGGTATTAAATTAAGCTTTGACTTAGTGGATGCCAAAACCGGCAAAGTTGTTGTCGAACAGGGCAAAAAATTGTCAATTCGCGCGGCCAACAAACTTGTAGAAGAAGGTTTGGAATTCTACAAAGCAGGAGATGACCGTTTAATCGGCAAATATTTGGCAACGGCTTTGGTTAATGCTAAAACAGGCGAAGTATTGGCTGATGCCG
The DNA here is from genome assembly GCA_900542055.1 of uncultured Azospirillum sp. Taxonomy (GTDB): domain Bacteria; phylum Pseudomonadota; class Alphaproteobacteria; order RF32; family CAG-239; genus JAFUYI01. Next base: position 20,833 of record UQMA01000011.1, read on the forward strand.
GAGCTGAAATTACTGCTGAATTGCTTGAACAAATCCGCGACGCTAAAATCAATGAAGTTAAAACACTTTATATTGATAATATCAATGTTGGTCCGTATATCCGCAATACTTTGGAAATTGATAAAAACCACTGCCGCGAAGAAGCTTTGTTGGATGTTTATCGCGTTATGCGTCCTGGTGAACCGGCAACTTATGAAGCTGCTGATCAATTGTTCAAAGGTTTGTTCTTTGATAATGAACGTTATGATTTGTCATCAGTCGGCCGTGTAAAAATCAACACCGCTCTTGATATTCCTTTTGATGAAGCGCCGGATACATGCCACACATTGCGTAAAGATGATATTTTGCGCATTGTAAAGCATTTGGTTGAATTGCGTGATGGTCACGGCGAAGTTGATGATATTGACCACTTAGGCAACCGCCGTGTTCGCTCTGTAGGCGAATTGATGGAAAATCAATATCGTATGGGCTTGTTGCGTATGGAAAGAGCCATTCGCGAAAGAATGAGCGCCGAAATTTTGAATAATGTTAAACCACAGGATTTGGTTAACGCTAAACCGATAGCTTCAGTTATCCGTGAATTTTTCGGATCTTCTCAGTTGTCGCAGTTTATGGATCAAAACAACCCGTTGTCTGAAATTACGCATAAGCGCCGTTTATCGGCTTTGGGCCCCGGTGGTTTGTCTCGTGATCGCGCAGGCTTTGAAGTCCGTGACGTACATCCGACACACTATGGACGTATCTGCCCGATTGAAAGTCCTGAAGGTCCGAACATCGGTTTGATTAACTCCTTGTCAACCTATGCCCGCATTAATAAATACGGTTTTATCGAATGCCCGTACCGTAAGGTTGTAAACGGCATCGTTACCAAAGAAGTTGTTTATTTGTCTGCTGATCAGGAAGGTAAATACATTATTGCCGAAGCAAATGCCGAAGTAAGAGATGATGGTACATTTGTAAAAGATACAATTGCCTGCCGTAAAGCCGGTGAATTTGAGTTTGCAACACCTGCCGAAATTAATTTCATCGACGTTGCACCTCAGCAACTGGTTTCTGTTGCTGCTGCATTAATTCCGTTCCTTGAAAACGATGATGCGAACCGTGCTTTGATGGGATCAAACATGCAGCGTCAAGGCGTGCCTCTTTTGCGTTCGGAAGCTCCGTTGGTCGGTACAGGTATGGAAGCTACCGTTGCTAAAGATTCAGGCGCAACCGTTGTTTGTAAATATGACGGTATTGTAGATGCGGTTGATGCTAATCGTATTGTTGTTCGTTCTCAAAGCAAAAATTCGAACGATGTCGGCGTCGAAATTTATAAATTGCAGAAATTCCGCCGTTCTAACCAAAATACCTGCATTAACCAAGTTCCGTTGGTAAAAGTTGGCGACGAAGTTAAAGCCGGCGACATTATGGCTGATGGTCCATGTACGGATATGGGTGAATTGGCGCTCGGTAAAAATATGCTGGTTGCGTTCATGCCTTGGAATGGTTTGAACTACGAGGATGCTATTTTGCTTTCAGAAAGAGTTTCTCGCGACGATGTTTTGACTTCATTGCATATTGAAGAATTTGAAGTAATGGCTCGTGATACCAAACTTGGTCAGGAAGAAATTACTCGCGATATTCCGAATGTGGGCGAAGAGGCTTTGAAAAACTTGGATGAAGCCGGTATTGTTTATATTGGCGCTGAAGTTAAGGCCGGCGATATTTTGGTTGGTAAAGTTACTCCTAAAGGTGAATCTCCGGTTACACCTGAAGAAAAATTGCTGCGTGCAATTTTCGGTGAAAAAGCCAGTGATGTCCGTGATACATCTTTACGCGTTCAACCCGGTATCGAAGGTATCGTTGTAGATGTTCAAGTCTTTTCTCGCCGTGGCGTTGAAAAAGATGAACGTGCTTTGTCAATTGAACAGCAGGAAATTTCTCAATTGGCTAAAGACCGCGACGATGAAATTGCAATTATTCGCAAAATTTTCGAAGAACGCTTGAAATCAATGCTTTTAGGACAAACAGTGGTTGATGCTCCTAAAGGAATTGCTAAAAAATCTGTTTTGGATGAAAGCAGCTTTGAAGCCGTACCTTCTTCACAATGGCGTAAAATTGTCGTTAAAGACGAAGAAGTTATGTCGAAGATTGAAGAATTTATCGCAGCTTATGACATGCGTGTTGAAGGTGTTCAAAAACACTTTGACGACAAAGTTGAAAAAGTTCAACGCGGCGATGATTTGCTTCCTGGCGTATTGAAAGCGGTTAAAGTATTTATTGCTACCAAACGTAAAATGCAAACCGGTGATAAAATGGCCGGCCGCCATGGTAACAAAGGTACCGTATCACGCGTTTTGCCATTACAGGATATGCCTTATATGGAAGACGGCACACCTGTTGATATCGTGCTGAACCCGTTAGGCGTGCCTTCACGTATGAACGTCGGACAAATTTTGGAAACACACCTCGGCTGGGCAGCCAAAGAATTGGGTCGTCAGCTGAACGAAATGTGTGAACAATATAAACGCGGTGAGAAAACTATTGAGGAATTAAATGAAAAATTAAAGGCTATTTACGGTGAAAAGCAATATAATAAAGAAATTGCCAATATGACAAATGCCGAAAAAGCCGAAATGATTTCTCATGTTAAAAACGGTATTCCTATGGCTACACCTGTATTTGACGGCGCTCATGAAAATGATATCAACCGCATGCTTGATATGGCTGGTTTGCCGACTTCAGGTCAGATAGATCTTTATGATGGCCGCACAGGTGAAAAATTTGACCGTAAGGTTACTGTCGGTATCATTTATATGATTAAGCTGCACCACATCGTTGATGAAAAAATGCACGCTCGTTCTGTTGGTCCGTACAGTTTGGTTACTCAACAGCCTTTGGGTGGTAAAGCTCAATTCGGCGGACAACGTTTCGGTGAAATGGAAGTTTGGGCATTGCAGGCTTATGGTGCTGCCTATACTTTGCAGGAAATGTTGACAGTTAAATCCGATGATGTTGCCGGAAGAACAAAAGTTTATGAAGCTATTGTCCGCGGCGAAGAAGGATTTGAAGCCGGTATTCCGGAATCGTTCAACGTTTTGGTTAAAGAAATCAAATCGTTGTGCTTGAACGTCGAACTTTTGAACGAAGCCATTTAAGTTGGGAGATAAAAAATATGAATGAAATTATGAAATTTTTTGGCCAACAGCCGGCTAATGGAGATTCTTTCGATGAAATTAAAATTTCTATCGCTTCTCCTGAACAAATTCGTTCATGGTCGTATGGTGAGGTCAAAAAGCCGGAAACCATTAACTATCGTACGTTCAAGCCGGAAAAAGACGGTTTGTTCTGCGCTCGTATTTTTGGTCCGGTAAAAGATTATGAATGCTTGTGCGGTAAGTACAAGAGAATGAAATATCGCGGTATTGTATGCGAAAAGTGCGGTGTTGAAGTTACGCTGTCAAGCGTTCGCCGTGAAAGAATGGGACACATCGAACTGGCTGCGCCGGTTGCTCATATTTGGTTTTTGAAATCTTTGCCTTCACGCATTTCTATGCTGACAGACATTGGTGTAAAATCATTGGAAAGAGTGCTTTATTTTGAAAGCTACATCGTTATCGAACCAGGGTTGACACCATTGGGTATGCACGAAATGCTGACTGAAGAACAATATCAGGAAGCTATTGACGAATACGGGGAAGATTCATTCCGTGCCGGCATCGGTGCAGAAGCTATTAAAGAAATTTTGGCTTCTATCGATTTGGAAGAAGAACGCAAAAATATCCGTGCTGAACTGAAAGACAATGCTTCTGAAGCCAAACGCAAAAAGTTGGTTAAACGTTTGAAAATCATCGAAGCATTCCTCGAATCAAATACAAAACCAGAATGGATGATTTTGGATGTTTTGCCGGTTATTCCGCCGGAATTGCGTCCGTTGGTTCCATTGGACGGTGGCCGTTTTGCAACATCTGATTTGAACGATTTGTATCGCCGCGTTATTAACCGTAACAACCGTTTGAAGAGATTGCTGGAATTGCATGCGCCGGATATTATCATCCGCAATGAAAAACGCATGCTGCAGGAATCTGTTGATGCTTTGTTTGATAACGGTCGTCGTTCGCGGGCCATTACCGGTACCAATAAACGTCCGTTAAAATCACTTTCAGATATGCTGAAAGGTAAACAAGGCCGTTTCCGCCAAAACTTGTTGGGTAAACGTGTTGACTATTCTGGTCGTTCAGTTATTACCGTTGGTCCTGAGCTCAAATTGCAGCAATGCGGTCTGCCTAAGAAGATGGCTTTGGAACTGTTCAAACCTTTTGTTTATGCAAAACTTGAGCTTTACGGACATGCAACAACAATCAAAGCCGCTAAGCGCATGGTTGAAAAAGAACGTCCGGAAGTATGGGATATTTTGGAGGAAGTTATTCGCGAACATCCTGTATTGCTGAACCGTGCGCCGACCTTGCACAGACTTGGTATTCAGGCTTTTGAACCGGTTTTGGTCGAAGGTAAAGCTATTCACTTGCACCCGTTGGTATGTACGGCTTTCAATGCTGACTTCGATGGCGACCAAATGGCTGTACACGTTCCGTTGTCTGTAGAAGCACAGCTCGAAGCACGTGTTTTGATGATGTCAACCAACAACGTTTTGTCTCCGGCTTCGGGTAAACCTATTATCGTTCCGACACAAGATATGGTATTGGGTATTTACTACTTGACTTATGATGCCGAAGGTTTGAAAGGCGAAGGTTCTGTTTTTGCTGATTACAACGAAGTTTTGTTGGCTCTTGACGCAAAAGTTATTGATTTGCACAGCAAAATCAAATGCCGTATGCAATATGTCGATGAAAACGGTGAGAGCAAACGCGGTATTGTTGATACAACAGCCGGCCGTTTGATGGTTGCCGAAATTTTGCCGCAAGACAAGAATGTTCCGTTTGCTTTGGTTAACCGCTTGGTTAAAAAGAAAGAAATCGGTGAAATCATCGATATCATTTATCGTCACTGCGGACAAAAAGAAACCGTTATGTTTGTTGACCGCTTGATGACTCTTGGTTTTCAGAACGCATGTAAAGCCGGTATTTCGTTCGGTAAAGATGACTTGATTGTTCCTGATGCCAAGAAAGAATTGGTTGCTGAAACCGAAAAACAAGTTAAAGAATTTGAACAGCAGTATCAAAACGGTTTAATCACCAAAGGTGAAAAATACAATAAAGTTATTGATATTTGGGCTGCTTGCACGGATAAAGTTGCCGATGAGATGATGAAAAACATTTCAAAGACCGAAAATGGATACATCAACTCAGTTTATATGATGGCTCACTCCGGTGCGCGTGGTTCTGCCGCTCAAATGCGTCAGGTTGCCGGTATGCGTGGTTTGATGGCTAAACCGAGCGGTGAAATTATTGAACAGCCGATTATTTCAAACTTTAAAGAAGGTTTGACTGTGTTGGAATACTTTAACTCTACCCACGGTGCTCGTAAAGGTTTGGCAGATACAGCTTTGAAAACCGCAAACTCAGGTTATTTGACCCGTCGTTTGGTTGATGTTGCACAAGATGTGGTTGTTACTGAACAAGATTGCGGAACAGAACGCGGAATTATTGTTCGTCCGGTTGTCGATGGCGGTAACGTTATTGTTTCTATAGGTGAACGTATTTTGGGCCGAACCATTCAAGAAGACATTGTTCATCCTGAAACCGGTGAAGTTTTGGTTGCCAAAGGCAAACTGATTGATGAAAACGATGTTGAAGTTGTTGAAAAAGCCGGTGTTGAACAAGTTAAAATCCGTTCTGTTTTAACTTGCGAATGCAAAAACGGTGTTTGCGCTGCTTGTTATGGCCGTGACTTGGCCCGCGGTACTCCGGTTAATATCGGTGAAGCTGTCGGTGTTATTGCTGCTCAGTCAATTGGTGAACCTGGTACACAGTTAACCATGAGAACTTTCCACATCGGTGGTGCGGCTTCTAAATCAGCTGAACAATCGACTGTCGAAGTTCCTTTTGCCGGTGAATTGAAATTGGAAAATGGTCATACTATTACCAATGCCGAAGGTGTCGGAATTGTTTTGGCGCGTAACTGCGAAATTGTTATCGTTGACAGCAACAATCGTGAAAAATCACGTCATAAAGTTCCTTATGGCACCAGAATTTTGGTTAAGGAAGGCAGCAAAGTTAAAAAAGGACAAAAAGTTGCCGAATGGGATCCGTTTACCGTTCCTGTTATTACTGAAAAAGCCGGTCGGGTTGAATGGATTGACCTTATCAGCAATGTATCTTTAGAAGAACATGTTGACGAAACAACAGGCGTTGTTGACAATATTGTTATTGATTGGCACACCGGCGCTAATGCCGCTAACCTTAAACCAAGCATTGGATTGAAAGACGAAAACGGCAATGCTGTTACTTTCGATAACGGTAAAGATGTTCGTTACTACTTGTCTGTCGGTGCAATTTTGACTGTTGAAAATGGTGCCGAAGTTAAAGTTGGCGATGTTGTTGCGAGAATTCCTAGAGAAAGCTCAAAAACAAAAGATATTACCGGTGGTTTGCCGCGTGTTGCCGAGTTGTTTGAAGCTCGTCACCCGAAAGATCAGGCTATTATTTCCGATATTGACGGTATTGTTGAATTTGGTAAAGACTATAAAGCCAAACAGCGTATTACCGTTGTTCCTCAGAAGGGTGAGCCTGTTGAATATCTGATTCCGAAAGGCCGTCATTTGGCCGTTCAGGAAGGCGATATGGTTAAGAAAGGCGATATGTTAGTTGAAGGTACGCCTGCACCTCATGATATTTTACGCGTTTTGGGTGTAGAAAAATTGGCTGAATATCTGGTCAAAGAAGTTCAAGACGTATATCGTTTGCAAGGTGTTAAAATCAACGATAAGCACATTGAAGTTATTGTTTCTCAAATGCTGCGTAAAGTTGAAATCAGAGTTCCTAACGATACAACTTTCTTGATTGGCGAACAGGTCGACAGAGATGTCTTTGAAGCAGAAAACGAAAAAACTATTGCCGAAGGCGGTGTTCCTGCTGAGGCTGATCCGGTTCTGCTTGGTATTACTAAGGCTTCATTGCAGACTAAGTCGTTTATTTCGGCTGCATCCTTCCAGGAAACAACCAGAGTTTTGACAGAAGCTGCTGTTGAAGGCAAAGTAGACCACTTGACTGGTTTGAAAGAAAACGTCATCGTCGGACGCTTGATTCCAGCCGGTACAGGTACTGTTCTGAGAGCTTTGAAGAAAGTGGCTGCACAAAATGACAAGGAAATCCTTGCATTGCGTGAAGAAGCTCAAAAAGCTCAGCTTGAAGCAAAATCGGAAGAAACTTCTGCCGATGAAGTTAAAAGCGCTGAATAATCGCTTTTGTATCTAATAAAATCCCCGCTGACGCATTCGGCGGGGATTTTTGTATATTAAAATTTTGTTTGTTGTTCTCTTGATTTTTTCTTTTTTGATTTCCTATATAAATTATAGGAGATGAAAAATATGGATTTAGAAAAATTTACGACACGTTCGCAAGAACTGATTAAAACCGCTGTCGATACGGCTGTTGCCGGAAAAAGACAGTATGTTACGGCTTTATCTCTTCTGCATGCAATTATGCAATCGCGAGATAATGTTGTTGAAAAACTGATAAATGAAGCTGGAGGCAACTCTGAACTTTTGCAAGCAAGCGTTGAACAGGCTTATGCAAAAGTTCCGCAAGTTTCAGGAAATATACAAACTGTTATGTCTCAGGATTTTTCGGCTGTTACTTTGGCCGCAGAGCAGGTTGCTGAAAAAGCTAATGACAAATATGTGACGGTTGAGCGCTTGCTGCAGGCTTTATCTATGACTGCAGGTAATCAGGCTTATGATTTATTGAAAGAAAACGGGGTCAGCCCTCAAAAACTCAATCAGGCAATAGCGACTTATCGGCAAGGCCGTTTGGCAGATAGCGAAAGTGCGGAAGATAATTTTGAAGCACTCAAAAAATATGCCATTGATATAACAGCAAAAGCCAAAGAAGGAAAGCTTGATCCCGTTATAGGGCGTGATCAGGAAATCAGACGTACAATTCAGGTCTTGTCGCGCCGCACTAAAAATAATCCTGTATTAATCGGCGAACCGGGGGTAGGTAAAACAGCGATTGTTGAAGGTTTGGCAATGCGCATTATTAACAATGATGTGCCGGAAAGCCTTAAAGGCAAAAGATTGTTGGCGCTTGATATGGGAGCTTTGATTGCCGGAGCTAAGTTCAGAGGCGAATTTGAAGAGCGTTTGAAAGCTGTCTTAAAAGATGTGGAAGCATCAGACGGAAGTATCATTTTGTTTATTGATGAAATGCACACTATTGTCGGCGCTGGAGCCAGCGAAGGTTCAATGGATGCTTCAAACCTGCTTAAACCTGCATTGGCACGCGGTGAACTTCATTGCCTTGGGGCGACAACATTGAGCGAATATAAAAAATATGTTGAAAAAGATGCAGCTTTAGCTCGGCGTTTTCAACCGGTCTATGTTTCTGAGCCCGGAATTGAAGAAAGTATTTCTATTTTGCGCGGAATTAAAGAAAAATTTGAACTTCATCACGGAGTGCGTATTTCAGACAGTGCTTTGATTGCAGCGGTTACTTTATCTAACCGTTATATCAGCGATCGTTTTTTGCCGGATAAGGCAATTGACTTGATGGATGAAGCGGCAAGTTCTTTGCGTATGGCTGTTGATTCTAAACCTGAGGAATTGGACACTCTTGATCGAAAAATTTTGCAGTTAAAAATAGAACGGGAAGCTCTGAAAAAAGAAAAAGACGAGCAATCTAAAAAACGTTTGGAAGAAATCGAGAAAGAAATTGCCGATGAAGGTGAAAAAGCTCAACGCTTGACTGAAAAATGGCAGTCAGGAAAGCAAGCTTTGGCTGATTTGACTAATGTTAAAGATCAATTGGATAAAGCTAAAATAGAAGTAGCTAAGGCTCAACGCGAGGGACGTTTTGAAAAAGCCGGAGAATTACAATACGGTGAGATTCCGCAATTGGAAAAACGTTTGGCTGAGTTGGAAGAATTGGCTAAAAAACAAAAGAATCAGGCTGAACAAGTTGTAACAGATGCTTCTATTGCCGAAGTGGTTTCAAAATGGACGGGGATTCCTGTTGATAAAATGTTGGAGGGCGAAAAAGACAAATTACTTCATATGGAAGAGTTTTTATCAAAACGAGTAGTCGGGCAAAAAGAGGCTATTGCGGCAGTTGCTAATGCTGTACGTCGTTCACGGGCAGGTATTAGCGACCACCATCAACCTATAGGTTCATTTTTATTCCTAGGTCCTACCGGTGTCGGCAAAACCGAATTGAGCAAAGCTTTGGCTGAATTTTTGTTTAATGATGAAAACGCCATGTTCAGAGTTGATATGTCTGAATATATGGAAAAACATGCCGTAGCTCGTTTAATTGGTTCTCCTCCGGGGTATGTCGGTTATGAAGAAGGCGGAGCTTTGACAGAATCTGTTCGCCGCCGTCCTTATCAGGTTATTCTTTTTGATGAGGTTGAAAAGGCTCATCCTGATGTCTTCAATATTTTATTGCAAGTTTTGGACGATGGTCGTTTGACAGACAGTAAAGGACGTACAGTTGATTTTAAAAATACGATTATCATTATGACTTCAAACCTTGGTTCTGAAATTCTGATGAAAACCGGAGATAAAAAGGCTGTTATGGATGTTGTAAAAGCTTCATTCCGACCTGAATTTGTTAACCGTATTGATGAAATCAGTATTTTTGACAAGCTGAAAAAAGAAGATATTAAGCAAATTGCCAAAATTCAATTGCATAATATTGAAAAACGGCTTGCCGAAAAGAACATCAAGTTGTATTTCACAGACGAAGCGGTCAATTGGATTTGCGATCATGGATATGATGAAATGTTTGGTGCACGTCCATTGAAACGTTTGTTAAAAACAGAAGTTGAAAATAAATTGGCTGTTAAAATTTTGGATGGTGAAATCAATGATAATGATACCGCCGAAATATCAGTCAAAGATGATGGATTGGAAATAAATAAACTTGATAAATGATGATTTATATCAACAAGCACTGAAGATCGCGGAGAATGACGATGTCGCCACTCTCCGCGACAGTGTTGTTTTATATTCTGTTAGTTTTTTGCCTACCAGAGAAAATAAAGACAATGCTTTTGCTTATGTAGCTAAAACTAAAGGCGCGACAATGATTGATCAAACACCTTGCGGTCGTCGTTTGGTGAAACTGGGGCTTGATGATATTGAGCTCAGTGACGAAGATAAGCTGAAAGTGGCGGAAGTTTGGAAAATTGCATCGCGTCGTTTTATTGCCGAAGCGTCGGGTAATGTTACAGCTTTTGTTGCAAATGCCGATCCGCGCAGTGTTTTTCGCAGTATGGAATTGCCTGAAATTATGAAAAATCCTAAAATTCTGTCAATTAATGGAATCGAAAAAAATATTTTCAAATCCAGCCATGGTTGGTAGATAGGATTTCTGATTGGGTAATTAAGATATGTAGTTAAAAAAAATCCCCGCATAAAAAGCGGGGATTTAATTTATTTTCGAGCTAATTTTTCGTTCTTTTGCTTTTCGGCAAACATTTTTTCACGGGTATCATTTATTTTTGCAACTTGCCGCTTAAAGTTAGTTAGGTTTTTCCCTCTTAAGTTTTCTGAAGCAGAAGCTTTGATGGTTAAAGGATTAACTCTTTTGCCTCTGTGGATAACTTCATAGTGCAGATGTGGTCCTGTTGAGCGTCCGGTTGAACCTACATAGCCGATAACTTGTCCTTGTTTAACCCTTGTTCCCGGACGCATACCTTTTGCAAAACCGTTCATGTGTCCATAGGCTGTTGAATATTCGCTGTTATGGCGAATGCGGATATAGTTACCATAACCGCTGCGGTATTGCGCAACTTCAATAACACCATCGCCGCCGGCATAAATCAATGAACCTTTAGGAGCAGGGTAATCAATTCCCCAATGAACGCGTACATCTTTATAAATCGGATGGCGGCGGCGGCCAAAATAAGAGGAAATACGATTAGACTGATATGCCATCGGGCGGCGGCTTAATGTCTTTTTCAGAGCAAAACCTTTTGAGTTGTAATAATCGATATTGCCGCGGGAATCCTTAAAACGATAAAGTTCCACTTTATTTTTACCAAGAAGAAGAGCCGCATAAATAATATTACCATTTTTAGCAACTTTGCCATCGGACGTCAGATAATTTTCATAAATAATTTCGTATCCGTCGCCTTTTTTAACGTCACGGCGAAAATCAACACTGTAAGAAAAAATGCTGATGAAATTGGCAACTATTTTGCTTGGAACGCCGTTCTTACTCATTGAGTGGGAAAGTGTTCCGTTAATATGCCCAGAAGCAGACAATAATTCTTCAATCAATTCATCTTTTTCGATAGCTGCCGTATAAGAGCCGTCGTTGTTGAGAGTTACTTTTAAACGTTCGCCCGTGCGGATTGTTGAAGATAAGGTATTAACAACTTTTGAACCGTTTGAATCGGTATTTTCTACATCAATTTGCTGTCCGGCGCGAAAATCACGAGGATTGAATACTTTTTTTACAGACATATAAACATCATTAGCGTTGTTATAGTCAACGCCGGTAGCTGTCAAAATATTGAGTAATGTATCACCTGATTTTAACTTTATGCTGTGGTTATTATCATTTGCAATGGTTTCTTCCTCATTGGTATCAGCAGAATCTGTCATTTGCATATCATCGTCATTTTCAAACGAATCGTCAAAAGCCTCTTCTTCCAGTTGAGCGATAGTTGTTTCTGATGAAATAGAAGCCTTAACGGCGGTATTTTTGATAACTACAAAAATCAAAGCTAAAGCCATAACAAAAGTAGAGCAAAAAGTTACCCAGCATTGCTTTGTTTTGATAGAAGGATATATTTGTTTGACGATTTTTTTCACCTAATTATAACCTTATGTAGATTACAGATAAATTCCAAAATGAGAATTTAACATATTGTCTGAAAATTACCAGATAAAAATTATAAGAGTGTTAATTTTATTATTTTTTTTAAAAAATGTAAAAAAATGCTTGCAAAGATAAAAAATGTTGGTTATAAGGAATATCGAATTGAGTGGGGGTGTAGCTCAGTTGGTTAGAGCGCCTGCCTGTCACGCAGGAGGTCGCGAGTTCGAGCCTCGTCACTCCCGCCACTATAAAAGCCCGTTCGTAAGAACGGGCTTTAGTTTTTGTTAATCCTTCGTTATCGAATATAAAAAGCCCCTCATTTGCAGAGGGGTGTGAAAGTTATTTTATATTAAATTCAAAGGCTTTTTGCAGTTTGACTTTGTTTTCAAGCCCCCATCCCATAACCATTTGCTGATTGAAGATGATGATTGGGGTGCCGACGCTGTTGCCTTTATATTTGTATTTGGAAAGGTAACGCTGCATTAGAATTATGTTTTCTTTATCATAACTTACATCGACTTCGACAACATTAAGATTGGGATTTTTTACTTTTAAGCGGTTGTTGATAAATTCCATAGCTTTGCTGCAATGTGAGCAGCCTTGCTGTGTAAATATAAGAATATCAGCTTTTTCATATTTGTCTTGACCGCAAGCGTTCAATAAAAGAGTAAATACGGCAATGGCGCAAAAAAATATTTTTTTCATCTCGTTCTCCTTGTTTAGAGAGCATATTATGTGAACAAAATAAAAATTCAAGATGTTTATTTTAATGGATTTTTTAATTTTGCTTATTATTTTATAATAAAAATCAGGAGGATTGATGAGTAAAATAATAGAAAAAATATCTTCAATTATAGACAGAGCAAGCAGTTTGTTTACACGGCATAAGTTATCAATAAACGAATCTGCCGCCCGTAAAATACAAAAGCTCGTTTTTGAAATGCGTGTTGCCGGAAAAAACGGAACTTATACGCCGACATATAAAAAAATTGTCGAACAGCTGAACAGTAAACAGGATCAAATTTTTGAAAGCGCTGTTTATCATTTGGTGAAAATCGCTTCTTCCAGTAAAAAGTTTCAAAATGATATTTTGGACATATTGCAAAGAACAGCAAATGATCCCTCGCTTCCAATAAAAAGAAAAGAGTATATTGAACGCAAAATTATTGAAATAAAGTAATAAAAAAACTCCCCTCTGACTGAAGGGGAGTTTTTTTGTGAGTGTTAAATTATTTAACAACTTTGCCGTCAAGTGAATATTTTTCAACTTTGGCATTTTTGTTCATTTCGGACATTAAAGATTTCATAGCTTCCTGAGCTACAACGCCTTTTAACTGGCCTTCCGCATCTTTATAAGATAAAGGTTTGGTGTCACGAACATCGTCTACAATAATGATATGATAGCCGAATTGAGTTTTAATCGGTTTTTGTGAGAATTGTCCTTTTTTCATTGAAAAAGCGGCATCGCCAAAAGCAGGAACCATCATATCTTTTGTAAAGTAACCGAGATCTGCTCTCTTTTCTTTTGAATATTTGCGGGCGAGTTCATCAAATTTTTCACCTTTTTTGAGGCGGGCAATAATATCGTTTGCAACATTTTCATTGTCTACCAAAATATGACGGGCTCTCATTTCTTTTTCAGAAACAAAATTGGTTTTATATTGGTTGTAGAGGTTTTGAATATCGTTGTCGTTAATTCTTTTTTCGATTTCCTGTTTCAAATAAAGCTTGCTTGCAATATCGTTGCTGGCCAACTTTAACTGTTCCTGAAATTCTTTAGATTTTCTAACAGTCGATTTGTCGGCGGCTTGTTGAACGATTTTTCCGTTTACCCATACATCAAGAGCTTTTGCATAAAAAACGTCCCATTTTTCCTGAGTGTGGATTTGTGGGGTATTGTCATAAATTGTTTTGATTTCGGCAACCGTAATCTTTTCGCCGTTGACAACGGCTGCAACGCCGCCTTTTCCTTCAGCCTGTGCGTTAAACGGATTTAAAATTGTCAGTGAAAGCACAATAGCTGCAATATATTTGGTTTTCATTAAAATTTTCCTCCAAAAATGTAAACTGATTTCAGTTATACTCTAAAATAAAAAATTTCCAAGAAAAAATTGTCTTAAAGTTTATAAATATAGCCGAACTATTGACTTTATTTATTATAAACATTAAATGTAAGATTGACTTTTAATATTATCAAGGTGAAATTTTATGATAGGCAAAATTGCAAAGGCATTTTTTGGCAGCGCCAATGACCGTTTTATAAAAAAACAATATAAGACAGTAAATAAAATCAATGCTCTGGAACCTGCTATTTCAGCATTGAGCGATGAAGAATTGAAAAATAAAACTGTTGAATTTCGCGACAGACTTAAATTAGGCGAAACGTTGGATGATCTTTTGCCTGAAGCTTTTGCGGTTGTTCGTGAAGCAGCAAAAAGAACTTTGGGACAGCGCCATTATGATGTGCAGCTTATCGGCGGTATAGTTTTACACAAAGGTATGATTGCCGAAATGAAAACCGGCGAGGGCAAAACTTTGGTGGCAACTTTGGCGGCATATTTGGAAGCTTTAGAAGGCAAAGGTGTTCATATTGTTACCGTAAACGATTATTTGGCCAAACGCGATGCTGAATGGATGGGACAGGTTTATCGTTTCTTGGGCTTGACCGTTGATTATATTGTTCACGAAAAAAGTGATGAACAGCGTCGTGCCGCTTATGCCTGCGATATTATTTACGGTACCAATAATGAACTTGGTTTTGACTATTTGCGCGACAATATGAAATTCAGCCTTGATGAAATGGTTCAACGTCCGTTCCATTATGCAATTGTCGATGAGGTTGACTCTATTTTGATTGATGAAGCCAGAACGCCTCTGATTATTTCCGGTGCGGCAGAAGATTCATCTGAAAAATATATTGCTGTAAACAGTATTATTCCGAGCCTGACGGATAAGGACTATGAAAAAGACGAAAAAGCCAAAAGCGTTGTTTTGACTGAATGCGGTATGGAACATGTTGAACAGCTGCTGAAAGCCAACGGGCTTATTAAAAAAGGCGGATTGTATGATGTGGAGAATGTTTCTTTGGTGCAGCATGTTAACAATGCTTTGCGCGCTCACAAAATGCAAACCAGAGATGTTGACTATATCGTCAAAGACGGAAAAGTTGTTATTATTGATGAATTTACAGGCCGCATGATGGAAGGACGCCGTTATTCGGACGGCTTGCATCAGGCAATCGAGGCCAAAGAAGGCGTTAAAATCCAGTCTGAAAATCAAACTTTGGCTTCTATCACTTTCCAAAACTATTTCCGTTTATATCCGAAGTTGGCAGGCATGACCGGTACGGCTATGACTGAAGAAGCTGAATTTGTCGACATTTATGGCTTATCTTGCATTGAAATTCCGACAAACCGTCCGGTTTTGCGTCAGGATATGCATGATGAAATTTACCGCACAGCTGCAGAAAAATATGATGCTATTATCAAAACAATTTTGGAATGTCATGAAAAAGGACAGCCGGTTTTGGTCGGCACAACTTCGATTGAAAAATCAGAATTAGTTGCTGATTTGCTAAGAAAAAAGAGTAATGTCAAATTTGAAGTTTTAAATGCCCGCCATCATGAGCGTGAAGCTGCCATCGTAGCGCAGGCAGGCGTTTCGGGAGCAATCACAATTGCCACCAATATGGCCGGACGCGGTACGGATATTCAATTGGGCGGCAACTTAGATATGCGTTTGAAATCTTTGTTGAAAGGTGATGAAACACCCGAACAAGTTGAAGAAATCAAAAATAAACTGAAAGCGGAAATTGCCGAAGACAAAGCTAAAGTTATTGCTGCCGGAGGTTTGTATATTTTGGGTACGGAAAGACATGAAAGCCGCCGTATAGACAATCAATTACGCGGACGTTCCGGCCGTCAGGGAGATCCGGGAACATCTAAATTTTTCTTGTCTATGGAAGATGATTTGATGCGTATTTTCGGTTCGGAAAGAATGTCTGCCATGCTCGAAAAAATGGGAATGCCTAAAGGCGAACCGTTGGTTCACCCATGGATTAGCAAGGCTTTGGAAAAGGCTCAGCAGAAAGTTGAAGAACGTAACTTTGATATTCGTAAAAATTTGCTGAAATATGACAATGTTATGAATGATCAACGTAAAGTTGTTTATGAACAGCGCCGTGAACTGATGACTGCTTCTGATGTTTCGGATACGGTTAAAGATATGCGCGAAGAATATTTAAGCGATGTGGTTGCTTCATATTTGCATCCCGGGGTTGCTCCTCAGGAATGGCCGGTTGCCGAACTTCAGCAAGAATTAGGTAGAATTACGGGCTTCATTTTGCCGATAGATGTTTGGGCTAAAGAGGCTGAAATAGACAGTGATATTATTGTGCAACGTGTTGTTGAAAGCGTTGAGCAGCTGTTGGATGAGAAAAATAAAGATTTGCCTCCGCAAATTGTTCGTTTGGTTGAAAAGAATATTTTGCTTCAAGTTTTGGATCAGCTTTGGAAAGAGCATATTGCCAGTTTGGATTATATGCGTTATACAATTGTACTGCGCGCTTATGGTCAAAAAGATCCGCTTAATGAATATAAAAAAGAAGCTTTCAATATGTTTTCCGATATGCTTGATATGCTGCGCGAACGTGTCACATTTATGACTTGCCGCGTTCAGATTCAAACGGAAAACAGCGAAGGATTGCAGCTGCGCAGTGCTCCGTCAAAAATTCAGGAAGTGCATGAAACTCCGCAGAGTTTATTAAACGCTCGTCCGGCGGTTCAGCCTCAGCAATCTGAAACCAAAGAAAAGCAAGTTCCGTTTGCTTATGGCAAAAAAGCTTTTGATCCCAATAATCCTGAGACTTGGGGTAAAGTATCAAGAAATGATCCCTGTCCTTGCGGCAGCGGCTTAAAGTTTAAGCATTGCCACGGAAAAATAACAAATTAATTTTATAAAAAAGCCGCTCTTTGAAAAGCGGCTTTTTTTGTATCATCTTCTTTGTAAAAGCTTGTTTTTTTGCTTGACTTTAATGTTTAACCTGTTACATTGTACGCAATTTCAATGATTTTTCATTGTAGTAACAGTTTTAACCACTCTGAGGAGTGCCGCCAGTCAGCGAGGGTTCGCACACTGGCGTGCAATAATTTGTATAGGCAGTAATGTTTGATACTTTAACAGATAAATTAGGCAGCGTTTTTGCAAAAATCACTTCACGCGGAGTGTTAAGCGAAAAAGACATTGACGAAGCAATGCGCGAAATCCGCATTGCTTTGCTTGAAGCTGATGTTTCGTTGCCGGTTGTTAAAGAATTTATTGCTAAAGTCAAAGAACAAGCTATCGGCGAAAAGGTTGTGCGTTCCATTCAACCGGGGCAGATGGTTATAAAAATTGTTCATGAAGAACTTGTTAAAATTTTGGGCGCAGATGATAGTAAGCTCAATTTTAATACTATTCCGCCTGCCGTCGTTTTGATGGTCGGTTTACAAGGTGCCGGAAAAACAACAACAGCAGCCAAATTGGCTAAATTCTTGGGTAAAAGACGTAAAGTTTTGCTGGCTTCTTTGGATGTTTACCGTCCGGCTGCTCAGTTGCAATTGGAACAGTTGTCGCAGCAAATAGAAGGATATTGCCTGCCTATAGTTGAAGGACAGAAGCCTTTAGAGATAACTAAGCGCGCGCTTGACGCGGCTAAAAAAGGCGGTTTTGATGCCGTTATTTTAGATTCGGCCGGTCGTTTGCATGTTGATGATGCTTTGATGGCTGAATTGGTTGAGGTCAAAAAAGCGTCTGCTCCGATTGAAACTTTGCTGGTAGCTGATGCTATGATGGGACAAGATGCCTGCAATGTAGCTAAAGAGTTTAATGAAAGACTCGGTGTAACCGGAATTGTGCTGACACGTATAGATGGTTCTTCACGTGCCGGTGCTGTTTTGTCGATGAGAATGGCAGCCAATGTTCCGGTTAAATTTTTAGGAACCGGTGAAAAAATAGAAGAATTTGAAGAATTTCATCCTGACCGTGTTGCCGGCAGAATACTCGGACAAGGAGATGTTGTCAGTTTGGTAGAAACGGCAATGGAAAAAATTGACCGTGAAGAAGCTGACAAAATGGCGCAGCAAATGTTAAAAGGCAAATTTGACTTAAATGACATGTTGGCGCAGTTAAGACAAATTCAAAAGCTTGGCAGTTTGGGTGGAATAATGTCTATGATTCCGGGGCTGTCAAAGTTTAAGAATCAAATAGAAAATGCCGGAATAGGCGATGGCTTGATAAAAAAACAAGAAGCAATAATTCTGTCTATGACTTTACAGGAGAGAAAAACGCCTGATTTAATCAAGGCTTCGCGTAAAAAAAGAATAGCGGCAGGTGCCGGTGTTGAAGTTCAAGATGTTAATAAACTTTTGAAACAATATGAACAAATGTCCGGTATGATGAAAAAATTCGGACGAGGCGGCTTAGGCGGTCTTGGTTCGATGATGAAAAATTTTCCTTTGGGCAAATTTCCAGGGGGAATGGGAAACAAGTTTCCGTTTTAAGCCATTAGGGTGGAAACTTATTTTTTAATTTATAAAAGAAAGGAATATAAAATGGCAGTTCGTATTAGATTATCTCGCGGTGGTTCAAAAAAACGCCCGTTTTATCGTATTGTGGCAGCTGATTCAAGAGCTCCCCGCGATGGTAGATTTATTGAAAAATTGGGCACATACAATCCTTTGCTTCCACAGGATCATGCTCAAAGATTGGTTATTGATGCAGACAGAGTAAAATATTGGCTCGGTATTGGTGCTTTGCCGACAGAAAGATTGGAAAAACTTTTCTCTAATTTGGGTTTGGTAAAAGCTCCGGTTGTTCATGAACAGCCTAAAAAATCAGCTCCTAAAGCTAAAGCCGTTGAAAGAATGAAAGCTAAAGAAGAAGCAGCAAAAGCCGCTGCCGAAGCTCAAAACAGTGCTGAATAATTTTTCCAAAAAGGCAATTGAAAAATGACAACTCAGTCCAAAATTTGTTTAGGTGCAATTGTTGGTGTGCACGGCATTAAAGGCGAAGTGAAAGTAAAAAGCTTTACCGAACATGATCGTGATATTGATAAATACGGTATTTTAACAGATCAAAAAGGACGTGAGTTTGAAATTAAAGTTGTCGGTCATTCGAAAGAATTGCTGCGGGTTAAAATTAAAGGAGTTGATGATAGAAATCTTGCGCAGACATTTATCGGAACGCAATTGTTTGCAAATCGTGATGTGCTGCCACCACTTACCAATAACGAAGAGTTCTACCAGACAGATTTGGTCGGTCTAGATGTTCGCGAAGCTGCTTCGGGCAATGTGGCAGGCAAGATTGTCGGAATTTATAACTTTGGTGCGGGCGATATTCTGGAAATCAAAGTTAAATCAAGCGGAAAGCTTGAAATGATTCCTTTTAACCATGCGTATGTGCCGACGGTCAATATTGAAGATGGTTATATTATTGTAAACGCGGTTTCAATGCAGTTTGAGCCAGATGATGACGGAGATACAGGTGCTGAAAGCTAAAATTTTCACCATCTTTCCTGAATTGTTTCCCGGCTTTTTAGGCTATTCTCTAACAGGAAGAGCATTAGAGGAAAAAATTTGGTCGGTTGAAACTGTCAATATCAGGGATTATGCGACAGACAAGCATGGTTCGGTTGATGATACGCCTTGCGGCGGCGGTGCCGGTATGGTTATGCGTCCGGATGTTTTGGGCAGAGCCTTAAAAGCCAACTGCACAGGCGGCAAAATTTTGGCGATGAGCCCTAAAGGCCGTCCGCTGACGCAGGAAATGGTCAAGGCTTATGCGCAGGAAAACGAAATTAATATTGTCTGCGGACGTTTTGAAGGAATAGATGAACGTGTGATAGAGGCTTTTGATATTGAAGAAGTCAGTATCGGCGACTACATCTTGACCGGTGGCGAACAGGCAGCGCAGATTTTGTTGGATGCCGTTGTGCGTCTTTTGCCGGGGGTGTTGGGAAATGCCGAGTCAACCGTATCTGAAAGTTTTGAAGACAATTTGCTTGAATATCCGCAATATACCCGCCCTACAGAATGGGAAGGGCGTAAGGTTCCCGAGATATTGCTTGGAGGTCATCATCAAAAAATTGAAAACTGGCGTAAAGAACAGGCGATGAAAACCACTGAAGAAAGAAGACCGGACTTATGGAAAAAATATCTTGACTCGAAAAGGGTTTAAGCATACAAAGTAACAAAATATTTAGAAAAGGTAACAAGTTATGAACATTTTAAAAGAAATTGAAAAAGAGCAGATTGCCAAGCTCAGCGAAGGAAAGAATTTTCCTGAGTTTAAAGCCGGTGATACTCTGAAGGTTCACACTAGAGTTAAAGAAGGTGACAGAGAACGTATTCAGGTTTATGAAGGCGTTTGCATTGCCCGTAAAAATGACGGTTTGAACTCTTCATTCACTGTCCGCAAAATTTCTTTTGGTGAAGGTGTGGAACGTGTATTCCCGCTGTATTCTCCAAATGTTGCCAAGATTGAAGTTTCTCGTATCGGTAAAGTTCGCCGTGCAAAACTTTATTTCTTGCGTGCTTTGCGTGGTCGTTCTGCTCGTATTGCCGACGATTTGTCTGCAACAGCAAAAGCTAAAGAAGCTGAATAGTTTTTTGTGGCAAAAAAATAAACCGCTCCTTATTGGGGCGGTTTTTTTGTATGCTTTTTCTTTGTTCTCCTTATTTTTTTTTGAGTAAGCATTCAAAATGCTATAAAATATCCTTTATCATTATCATTATCATCCCTCATTTTTGAACGAACTTATAAGCGTTTTCTCCTTCATGTCATCCCTCGAAACGCGTATGCGTTTCGTCAAGGGATCGACGATGTTTAATGTTACAGGCGGGCAGGGAAAAGGAGCTGGTGATATTGTTATAAAAAATCGGAAGATCGCTGGACGATTTTGCAAAGCGCAAAATCGAGCGATGACGCGTAGGGGA
>UQMA01000012.1 GCA_900542055.1 uncultured Azospirillum sp.
AAGAGAAAAGTGTTTATTCAAGCGGACAGCAGATGGGACAAGCGCGGAGTTCAGGGCATAAAAAAATCTCTCCGAAGAGAGATTTTTTTGGGTGCACCAGAGTTGACGAATTGCTGAACTCCATCGTTGATGAAACATCTTATATAAACGGGTGGAAAAATGGAGGTTGAATGATAAATTTTACCGATAGGGAAATTTTTGTTGACATCTTATCATTTAATGACATATATTTACCGATAGGGAAATTTTTTATTAAAAAGGTTTTCTTTGTAATTAAAATTTACCGATGAGGAAATTTATGAAAACAAAAGATTTGGCAGATATTATAAAAAAGAAGCGTAAAGAACAAAAATTAACTCAACCGCAATTGGCTGGGTTATGTAATGTTGGCGTGCGTTTTATCGTCGATTTGGAGGCGGGTAAGGAAACCTGTCAGATTGGCAAGGTTTTATATGTTTTGGATATGCTGGGAATTAAATTGAAGATTGACGGAGATAACCAATGAATTTGTTAGATGTTTATTTTCATAATAAGAAAATCGGTGTTTTGAAAGAGCATAATTCCCGATTGAGTTTCAAATATTCGGATGATGCGACAGAATCCATTGCTCATCAGCTTCCTTTGCAGAAAGAAGCTTTTAGTGATAAAGAAACACGAAGTTTCTTTTCCAATTTACTGCCAGAAGGCGATGTAGTTAAGAAAATTGCACAGATAAAGCAGGTTTCTCTTAATAATCCTTTTGCCTTATTAAGAGAATTAGGAGGAGAATGTGCAGGAGCGGTTTCCCTTTATCCGCAAGATATGACACCTGTTTTTAACGATACTTTGGAAGAAATATCAGAAGATGAGTTGGCATCTCTTTTGGGCAAACTTTCGCAAACTCCGTTATTGACGGGTGAAGGCATCCGTTTGTCGCTTGCAGGAGCACAGGAAAAACTGGCATTGACGATTTTTCCTGATGATGACAAGTATTATAAGCCGTCAGATAAGTATATCTCTACTTGGATTTTAAAGCCTGAGAATCAGAACTTTCCAGATTTAATTTATAATGAATATTTTTGTATGACATTAGCAGGACTAGTCGGATTAAATGTTGCTGAATGTAAGCTTAAAAAATTTGGTTCAGTAACCGCTTACATGACGAAACGGTTTGACAGATTGGAAACAGTTAGGTCTTGTCCAGAGGTCAGAACTGCAGGTGCTGTTAGACAATGGAATATTGTTCAGCGAATCCAACAGGAAGATTTTTGTCAGGGGTTAGGGTTGTCTAATAAAAAATATCAGAGAACCGAGGGCGGTCCAAGTATTAAACAATGTTTCCAATTTATTCATAATAATCTGGCAAACAAAGCAAAAGATGAATTGTATTTTTTGAAAAGTGTTGTTTTCAACTTTTTAATTGGTAATTCAGATGCTCACGGAAAGAACTTTTCCTATCTGCACACAGAAAATGGATATGTATTAGCTCCGTTGTATGATTTGGTATCTACGCAGGTTTATCCGCAGCTTGCCCAAGAAATGTCAATGGCTGTCGGCGGAGAGTATGAGCCAGACAGGATTACCAGAAACAATTTTATGGTAATGGCGAAAGAACTAGGTATTAAGAATCAGCTTATTAATGATATTTTGGATAAATTATCAGCAGAAATAATCGTGCAGGCAGAAAAACTGAAAGAAATGACGATTGCTGAAAAATTTTATAATCCCGTTTATGATAAGATTATTGAGGTTATTAAAGCAAGGGTTACTCAGTTATAATTCAGTTTTTTATGTAGGGTTGGTAAATTTCTATTTTAGATTTTTGCCAATATTAGGCGTTTTCTAAAATTGCTATTAAGCGATAAAATAAAGAAGGAGCTTTTTACACCGAACTTTCAGAAGATAAAAGAGAAAAGTGTTTATTCAAGCGGACAGCAGATGGGACAAGCGCGGAGTTCAGGACATAAAAAAAATCTCTCCGAAGAGAGATTTTTTTTGGTGCCCTGAAGAAGACTCGAACTTCCACGGACATACTGTCCACAAGTACCTGAAACTTGCGCGTCTACCAATTCCGCCATCAGGGCAACACCTATTCTAATAAGTATTTTTTTTATAATAGTCAACACAAAAAATGAAAATGTCTTTTTTTTGTAACAAAAAAACTCTTGAAAAAATGTGAACTCAATTGCTATGATATAAAAGGGTATATAGGCAGGGGGCTAAATGTTTAATTTCGGCGGAAAATTTTTATTGACAGTGTTGCTGACAGCGACTTTTTCTGCAAATGCCGCTGTTGTTAATTCGTCTGTTGCGTACAAAGACAACAATTCAGATGTGTGGTCTGAGGTAAGCCGAAATATGTCGGATTTGAACGCTTTGATGAATCACTGCTCCAATCCTATGGAAGAAAACGGCGTTTATATTGTTGCTCTTGACTTAATGGCGGCCAAAGTCAGTTCTACCGATGTGCAGGCAAAAGTGGTTAAAAGCGGAAAGATAGACACTTTGGTTATTCTTGTGTCGCAAAATACCAAAAACGGCGTTAATGTTATGTCTTCATCTATAACTTTGCCGAAACCGGTTAATGAACGAGAATTATCTACCAGAATTGAAGACGGAATTTTGCTGATTATGGTTCCTATAACCAGAAGTGCACAGCTTGAGAATGTTGCGGAAAATTATAAAGTGTTGCCTGAGTTGCGCAAAGCACAGGCAAAAATGCAGCAGTTGTTGAACAGGGGCGTAGTTTGGGACACAAGCGGTTGGGTGCGCGGAACTCCTGTTAACGCGACAATTGCACAAATTGACATTAATGGTATTTCATACACCAGAAGCACGTCTGCTTATGATTATAATATTGTAGTTAATTCTCCATCTGAGTTGGTTATATATGATTCTCAATCAAATCAAAAGATTATTACGGAAAAAAATGACGAGATGCCGTTTAAAACGTATTTAATCGGTTCAGATAAGGATCTTGCGCAATATTATAAAGTCGGTTCTCAAGAAATAAACGGCAACAGATGCACTATGTTTAAAAGCGATATAGAGGGCGGAGAGCTTTGTATCAGCGATGAATGGGGAATTCCGATTTATCGCAAAAATTCGTTTTGGCGATATGAACAGACTATAAGCAATATTGGTGTCGGCGGCGTTAAGATGGCGTGGTTTGATATTCCCAATAATGCTGATATTGCAAGATAATTTAATATATTAATATTTTCAGATTTTCTTCCCCGTCATTCTTCGTTTTTGAACGCTTATAAGTTCGCCCAAAACGATGATGGGGAGAGAAGTGGGTGTTTGCAAGGGTATTCAAAAACAAGGGATGACAAGAAAAGGAGAAAAAAGGCTTTTATACTCTCCTAGTGTCATCCCGCGTTGATAAAGAATGGCGCTATTGTTTAGTTCAGGCTTACAATTCCATGTGAAAAAGCATATATTGCCCATAAAGAAATTGTGATTAATAAAATGGCCAAAGCGCATTCGCCAACGGTAAATGCTTTTTCTTGCTGAGAAGCTTGTCGGCGCGACCAAATAAAAACTGGAATTCCCGCGGCCATAAAAATAACGGCCATTAACAAATAATTTAATCCTGCAGCATAAATTAGCCACAAGGCATAAAGCGAGCCGATTATACCGGAAAATAGAGCTGTTGATCTTTTTATGGCAATGTTTTGCGGATAATCTCCGTCTTCACATATTTTCCACAGATAAGCACAGCTTGAAAAATAGGCGGGAAGCACCATAACTCCTGTTATGCTGAGCATTGTATTCCATGCATCGTTTGAAAAATAAACCATAAAAATGAAAAGCTGCATTAATATGCTTGTAACCCACAATGAAACCGATGGGGCTCCGTATTTGTTTTCTGTTGCAAATTGTTTGGGAAAAGTTCCGTTTTCGGCTGCAGCTTGCGGAATTTGAGCCGTAATCATTGTCCAGGCCAGCCAACTGCTCAAAACCGCAATCAATAAGCCGATATTCATTAGCCAGGCTCCCCACGGACCAACAATTTTTTCGAGAACACCTGCTGTTGACGGATTTGGAACGGCAGCAAGTTCAGCTTGTGACAAATATCCGTAAGGCAAAACAGATAACATTATATAAATAATCAAACAGCCGATAAATCCTAGCAATGTTGCTTTGCCTACAGTTTGTGGATTTTTTGCGTGTTTTGATAAAACAACAGCTCCTTCAATACCGATAAAAGCCCATAAAGTGACAAGCATAGTGCTTCGAATTTGCGTCTTTAGGCTGCCAAGCTTGGGAGTGTTTTCACCCCAAAAATTAAAATCAAACTTGTCAAAATGAAAAGCAAACATGATGGTCAGCGCAAATAAAATTAATGGGACAATTTTTGCAATTGTTCCGATGGTGTTGATTAAGGTTGCTTGTTTCAATCCGCGTAATACCAGAAAATTAAATCCCCAAATTAGTATAGAACCGCCGATAATCGACACTAAATTGTTGCCTCCGGCAAAATATGGCGGAAAAAAGTAGTTTAATGCGTCCATTGTTATTACGGCGTAACCGACGTTGCCGCAAATTTGACATAACCAATAAGACCAACCTATTGTAAATCCTACATAAGGACCAAACCCTTCGCGGCTGTACATATATACGCCTGCTGTCAGTTCAGGTTTTGCAGCTGAAAGAATACGAAAAGTATTGGCAATAAAATAAATGCCAAATCCTGTAATAATCCAGGATATTAAAACTGCTCCAACTGAGGCATCGGCAGCCATATTTTGCGGCAAGGAATAAATTCCTCCTCCGATCATTGAGCTGACAACCACCGCCGCCAGAGCCATAACACCAAGTTGTCCGTTTGCTTGTGTTGTATTATTCTTTTTGTTGTCTTTTTCCATAATTTTACAATCCTTTGCATATATTTTAACGAAAGGAGGCGAAGCAACCGGTTAAAGATTGTTCCGCCTCGCGTTCGGTATTGGTTTCTCAAAATTTTTGAAAATAATCAAAAATCCTTATCGAAACCAATTAAGCCACTTTTACCGGATTTGCATGTTCAAAATTCAGAAAACCTAAACAAGTTAAGCAATATCCAAATTGTTGGGTGATGTTGATGTAATTGTGATAAAGCTGAAATTCTGAGTGTTTTTGAACACCGCGGATTTCAAGCTCATGGTTTAATGATTTATTAAGCCACATTTCACAATGTGTTTTGGCAATGTCATCATCTATATAGGTATCAAAATATTCAACGTATTCTGCTGCCCATCCTCCGATGAGTTCACCGTTTGCATCTTTACCCCAGCAAATTCCGACACCTGTGGCAATAGCTTTATGTTCGTCGCGGTTAGCGCCGTTTCCAGCCATAATAACTTCAAGAACGGCACCATGTTTGAATTGTCCGACCACTTTATCTACCGGAACAATATTTCCGTATAATTCTTTTGGAAGAACAGAAGTATATGGAATAACATTAAAGTTTTCGATTTTTGCCTGCAAAAGTGCAGAATCATAACAAAATGTTTCAAATGGCTGCGGCGGAATACCAACATCAGCTTGTCCTGCTCCTCCGGTCTGAAATGCTAAAGTCGGATAACGAACGCCTTCGGTCATATTTTTTCTCCTTAATTAAAATTATTGGCTGTTACAGTGATGAGGTAATCGGAAACAATTTTTTTTCAAGAAGTTATAAACTAAAGATTTACAAGCCTTTTTATTGCTTTTGGAAAGAATATATAAAAAACGGTTTTTGAATAAAAAGGCGGTTGATTATGAAAAATACAAATTTATTTTTATCGGTTTTAACAATTTTTTTGTTTTCGGCTCAAGCAGTGTCTGCCGGAGCAAATCGGGGAGCTGTCAGGCGAAGCGCAGAAGCAACGCAAAGACATAATCTTTCTTTCAGTCAATTAGGAAAAGATTATACCGAATTTAAAAATTATCTAAGTAAAAAATTCGGTTTTAATTATGCGGTCGATATTTCTTATATGCCGCAAAGAGGAACGCCTAGCGGACACAAAACTGCGTTTCAAACTATGATTTATCCAAGTTTCAGTTGGCAGATGTTTAATAATGAGTATGGAAACGGAACACTTAATTTTGCATATAACATTGTTCGTTATGGAGGAAAAACGGCTGCTGAAATAGAGAGCAATATAGGTGTGGTTATGCCGATTAATGATTATGACAGCAAATCAAATTCTTTTAATGAATTGTATTATTTCTATCAATTTCCTGAAAAATATAATTGGCTGTCATTAGCATTCGGTCAATTTCCGCTCTATAATTTTGATGGCACAAATTATGATTCCAACCAACAGGTGAATTTTATTAATTATGCTTTGTCACAAAATGCAACTTCTACTTATCCAACATCCGGATTGGGAGCATATGCGCAAATATCGCCAAACACAGAATTGACGGTTGCTTTTGGTGCGCAAAATGCGGAAAATATTACAGCCACAAGTTTAAAACCCGATAGATTAAACAAAAAGCATTTTACCGGATTTTTTTATACAGCTTACAGCCCAATAATTAAGAATGTCGGACAAAGTGAATTTTCTGTTTTGTTGTATAATCAACCGGCGGTAAAGGCGCAGCCGCAAACAACAAACGGTTGGTCGTTAAATGTTTCTCAGAATATGGGCGAAAAATTATCGTTGTTCGGCAGAATTAACGGCGTTAGCGGAAATGTGGCCAATGCTAAAATGTCTTGGGTTGCCGGAGGAGTTTATAACAATCCTTTTGACCGAAATCCGTTGGATCAAATAGGCTTGGCTTTTACTTACAATAAAATCAATGCGAAGGCTGTCGGAAGCGCTTTAAGGCATAAAAATGAAAAAATTATTGAAAGCTATTGGGCTTTTGGCCTTTCAAAATGGGCAACGCTTACACCTGATATTCAATTTTATATTAATCCTGCGCAAAATAAAAAATCAGATTATGGAGCAGCTTTTTCACTGCGCGCTTCAGTGTTTTTCTGATTTCAGCTTTCTTTTTCACATTGCTTGCGCCGTTTATCGACAATGGCTGCAACTTGTACATTTGATTTTTTAGGTGAATCAAAAGTTGTTTCAGGTGCAGCAGGTAGTAAATCCGCGCCGGCAAAAAAGTTTTCAGAAATTGAATTTTGATAATTTTGGTCTTTTCTGCCTTTTGCCAGATAATCTTGAATTTTACGCGCCTGTTCCATGGGAATAATTGTGTCGAATTGTTCTTCATGGCTTGCAATCAGCTTTTCTCGTTCCAAATTAAGCAAAATGGCTTTATGCGTCAATTTTTTCATATGAATGACAATACCGGAAGTATTTGTAAATTCACGGATGCCATCAATATTGAAGTTAAGGCAATAGTGTTTTCCTTTGATTTTTCCCAAATATTGGCGTGCGTGTCTATTTCCGCGATGGTTACGGACAGTTAATATAATATCTCCGGGAGTAAGTTTGTTATAATTAATTGCGCCGCTTTCAATACAATCGCCATATCCTTTTTTTTGTAAAAATTCAGCAAAAGCGTTGCATTCGTTAGCTGCATAACATTCGGATGAATGGGGGTTGGGAAGAACATAATTCAAATCGCCCCCTAAATTGTTAGCGTCGATTAAAGCTCTGTTCAGCGCCGTAATGCAATAGGGCGTAGAGCCTGACAAATTGCGGACAGGCGATACAACATCGAAGAAGTTTTTTTTAACATAGGCTTTTTTGTTGCCGCAATGTGTAATTCTATCAAGATGTTTTTTGGCAGCTTCTAAAAAATTGGATATAAACCAATCAGCGCGCTTGTCGACTTCGGCATTGATATTAAAGCACACTTTGCTTCTGTATGCCAACAGGTTGGAATTATCGGTTTCAGAAAAGTCAAAAGCGGAAGTTTCGATATTATCTTTTACTGCAGCGTTTGTTTTTTCGGGATGTTCCTGAGCCTGAACATTGGAAATATTAAGCGCCATGGCAGTGAGTGTCGGCAGCAAAAATTTTTCACCGGCTTTGATTATGCCGAAACGGCGGACATAATATTTCATTTTATTTAGGCGAGCTAAAGTTGCTGATTTTTGTTTGTTCTTTTCCATTTTATTCCTGTTTTTAGAATTTTGTCTAAGAATACAGTAAAATATAGCAAATGTCATTAAAAATATCGGCTTAAAAGGGCTTTTTTTGCTTTACATTTTTATATGTTTGACGCTAAATTGTTAACAATATATTTACAAAGCCGATGAAGGAATATTATGAATAATAAATTGACCAGATTTTTTTTGTTGTTTGCAGTTTTGCTTGCAAACGGCGCTTGCAGCAGCACTAATAATGTAAGACCGGCCATTGTTCCGGGGGTGGAAATCAAAACTCCGACTCCTCAACAGCCGAAAGTACAGCCAAAACAGCGCAATTTGAAAATTATCGGTGCAGTTGAGCCGATTTATTTTATTCCGATGAAAACTCCTTTTTCCGCCAGAATAGACACAGGTGCCGAAACCTCATCCATTGATGTGGCAAATCGTGAAATATTTGAAAGAGACGGACGAAAATGGGTCGCTTTTGATTTGATAAACAAAGAAAGCGGCGAAAAACACCATTTTGAAAAGAAAATATATCGCCAACAACGCGTTAAACGTGTTGAAAACGGCGAAGACCGCGTTGTCGTGATGATGAATATAAAGTTCGGCGGTGAAATTATAAATGCTCAATTTTCATTGGCGGAAAGAGAAAAATTTATATATCAAGGTTTGGTCGGACGCAACATTTTGACCGGACGAGCAATTGTCGACACCTCTATAAGCAATACTCTTAAATAGTCGGGGAATATTATGTTAAAAAAATTAAAATCAGTCAGAATTTTATTGAGCATCGGCCTTTTGTTGTCGGTGCTTTTTGCTGCTTACCGTATGTATTATAAAATAGAATATTGGGGATTTAGTTTTGCTCCAAAGCAAAAAACAGCGGTTTGGACTGTTGAGGCTCATGTTAGTTTTGAGCCGACAGGAACTCCGATAAAAGTTTCTGTTGCCCGTCCGACGCCGTCTGTTGACTTTAAGATTTTGGATGAAGATGTTGTTGCTTCCAAATATAAAGTCGATATGACAAAAGATAAAGTGATACTTAAATCATCTGCCCGCCGTGGTGTTCAGGATGTATATTATAGAATTTTGCTCTATGATAATGTTGACGGCGATGGTAAAACACCGGCGCCGCATGCCGATAAAGTTATTGCTCCGGTGCTTGATGAACAGTCTCTGAATGTTGCCATGCAAATTTTGGAAACGGCTTCCACGCTTGAAGGAGATGCCGTACAGCAAATAGTAAAACTTTTGAATCAAACTCCGCCTGATCAAACAGTTATGGCTTTTATGCCTGAACGTTCAAGCGATGCCGAAACAGCGCAGGCTGTTATTGATTTATTGGCTTTGAAAAAAATTTCGGCGCGGATGGTTCGGGGAATTCAATTAAAAGAAGCCAAAAAAACTTTTGTGCCAGACGTAATGATTGAAGCCTACATGGATAAAATGTGGAAAATTTACGATATAAAAACCGGCAAAAAAGGTTTGCCGAGTAATTTTGTCGTTTTTCAGCGTGGCGGCAGTTCGTTGGTTGATGTCAGCGGCGGTGAAAACTCTTCTATTAAATATTCGGTTATGAAATCTTTGAGTTCATCGTTCAAAATGGCCGGACACCGTGCAAAATTGGCAAATCAGGAAAACAGTTTTGCTTATTCTATTTACAATTTGCCTCTTAATCAGCAAAATGCGCTGAAGTGGCTGATGATTTTTCCTTTAGCTATTTTGGTTGTGGTTTTAATGCGTAATGTTATCGGTATTGCCACAATGGGAACATTTACCCCGATGCTTATAGCAATGTCTTTGGTAAAAACCGGTTTTTGGCCGGGACTTGTTTGTTTTTCATTGATTATCGGCGTTGGTATTCTTATTCGCGCTTTGTTATCAAAACTTAATTTGCTTTTGGTTCCGCGTATTTCAGCAGTGGTTATTTTTGTAATTCTGATTATGCAGGTTATGGCTGTATTGGGTTATCAATGGCAATTGCCGATTGCTTCTTCAGCGTTGTTCTTCCCGATAATTATTACGGCATGGATTATTGAACGCGCTTCAATCACTTGGGAAGAAGAGGGTGCCGCCAATGCTACTCGTGAAATTGTTTATAGCGTTTTAGTGGCGATTATTACTTACTTCGTGATTGTAAACGACTACATCCGTCATTTGATGTTTGCATTTGACGAGCTTAATCTGGTTATTTTATTTATTGTAATGCTGCTTGGTACATATACAGGATATCGAGTAACGGAGTTGATGCGTTTTGCTCCTCTGGCAAAAAAGGATAAGTAATGTTTGAAAGTATAAAAAATATGGTGTTGCCGTCAAAATTGCGCGCGGCCGGTGTTTTGGGGATGAATGCCCGCAATTATGACATTATTGCCAAAAATAACAAACGCCGGTTGTATCCGCTGGTCGACGACAAAGTTCAAACTAAAAAACTGGCTAATGAAGTAGGCATCAATACTCCGCGTTTGATTGGGGTGATTGAGGTACAAAAAGAAGTCGACAGTTTTTTGAATTTGGTTAAAGATTATAAAGAATTTGTTATAAAACCGGCTCATGGTTCCGGCGGCAAAGGGGTTTTGGTTATCAAAGAATATGATGCCGCGCATTTTGTTACCGCTTCGGAAAAGGTTTTGAGTTATAACGAAGTATATCAGCATATTTCTAATATATTGAGCGGTCTGTACAGTTTGGGCGGGAAATATGATGTTGCCGTTTTGGAAGAAATGGTGCACTTTTCCAACCAATTTCAAAATTACAGCTTTCAAGGAATTCCTGATGTGAGAGTTATTGTTTATCAGGGATTTCCGGCGATGGCTATGATGCGTTTGGCGACCAAAGAGTCAGGAGGACGCGCTAATTTGCACCAAGGGGCTGTCGGTGTCGGCATTGACGTTAAAACAGGGCAGGCTATAGCCGCAGTTTTGCATAATCGTCCTATTCGTTTTCACCCTGATACACAGGCGGACTTGATGAGCCTGAAAGTTCCTTTTTGGCGCGAGCACCTTGAAATTGCGGTAAAAGGTTATGAGATGACAAAATTAGGCTATTTGGGCGCTGATATTGTGTTGGATAGATTTCGCGGACCAATGATGTTGGAACTAAACGCACGTCCGGGGCTTGCTATTCAGATTGCCAATAATCATGGTTTGCGCAATGTTTTGGAGAATATTCAAAATACTTATCCTAAGAATTTAAGCAGCAAAGAGCGGCTCGATTATGTGCTTGCTCTTGCGAAAGACTGAAACAAAGCTTATATATCTTTATAGATGGAAATTAAAAGGAGATAAAAATGCCAGAATTATTGAAAGATGAAAAAACTGCGAAGTTAAGTAAACCCGACACTAAAAAACTGAGTGATTCGGAAACTAAAAAATTAACTAAAAGTCAGACCAGAGCCAAAAAAGACAAAGCTCAATATAATGTGAAAGACGCTGAAAATTCTTTGTTGTTAAAACTGAAAGACGGAGATGTAGTGATTGAAATGTATCCTGAAGATGCGCCGAACCATGTGAATAGAATTAAGGAGCTTGTCCGTTCAGGATTTTATAATGGTTTGAAATTTCACCGCGTTATTGACGGTTTTATGGCTCAGACTGGGTGCCCGTATGGAACGGGAACCGGAGGAAGTGGTAAAAAGCTGAAAGCGGAATTTAATAAGCGCCCGCATATCAGAGGTACGGTTTCAATGGCAAGAGCTATGGATCCTGATTCAGGAGACAGTCAGTTTTTTATTTGCTTTGCCGATGCGCCGTGGCTAAACGGTCAATATACCGTGTGGGGTGAAGTTACTTCTGGTATGGAATTTGTTGATATGATAAAACGGGGCGGCGGAGCAAACGGTATGGTCAGCAAGCCGGATGAAATTATATCATTGAGTGTTATTGCCGATTTATAAAAGAAATATATATTAAATGGAAAATCCGCCTTAAATTTTTGAAAGGCGGATTTTTAAAATTATATTTTTGGCATACGTCGGTGTCGGCGGAAATACAGCCAGGTAAACAAAGTGTAAAAAGCAATTAAGCCGATTATTCCGAAAAGCTCAATTTTCTGTACTTCCTGAGGCGACAGGGTTTGTGTTATTTGGTTTACTCCTGCTGCCGAACCGGTTATTTTGTATTGAGTGTAGTTTTGTTCGCTGTAAAGGTTGACGGCAATACTGTTTCCAGGGTTGAGATATGCAAAAATAATAACAATGGACTGGTTGCTGTATTCTAATTTTACATCGACTTCCGGTGATGTGTTTTCATCATCTAGATCATAATATAAAATTTTTACTTTTTTGGGAATTGGAATCCTAATCGGATCATGCCCCAAAGGCGAAACATCGCTTCCAGATAAGGCCTGTTCTCCGGCATTGGTTAATGTGACTACGGATTTGTATAAATTTTTATAGCTAATGCCGTTTATGTGAAAATTAAGACCTGTTGGAGAGGACGAAGATGTTATTTGAGTGGTAAAAGATGTATATTTCAAAATTGGCCGTGACAAATAAAATTGATAATAACCGATAACTATGGCTGAAACTGCCAACATAAAAGCCATTGTGCTGCTGGTTAAAAAATTCCAAAGTCTGTTTAAATATCTTGGACGATGATGAATGTGACGAAATGAAGGATGATGATTTTTAAACATTATATTCTCCGACTTGATTGAAATTATGATATAATCATCTTTGTTTTAAAATAAAGTCGTAAGGTGGATTGACAAAAAAATCTTAAAGAGTATACTAATTTCCAATACTAAATTATTAACCTTATGGATAAGAAAAATTTCAAAGTTACTGTCAGCGCCGCAGTCGGAGTTACAGTATTAACAGGGGTGTTTTACTTGACTATGGTCAGTATTGATTACATGGCTTCTAAGTTGAGAAAATCTCTGGCCGGCAAAAATTAATTTTGTTGGATTTGTAAAAAAATTATAATAATTTAAATTATTGAAAGTATGAAACAGAAAAAAATCAATTCAGCGTGGTATTGGATAGCATTTTTCGTAATTGTTGTTCTGATAATACAAGTTGTTTCGTTTGCTGTTAAATTTGCGTTTAAGCTATTTATGGCTTAAATTGTGTGTAAAAAAAGAGCTTTTTGTAAAAAGCTCTTTTTTTTGTAAGCTGCATATAAAAATGATGAGTATAAATATAAACAGCTTTATGTTAATACTCCGTAAAATAGCAGAAATCGACACGTTTAACGGTTCGTGGAATAGCGGCGGTATTAAGTTAAGCCAAAGCAATTAAAAGCTATGAAACGCATTACTACATGGGAGGTGGCAGAAATATTGAGCAAAAACAACGAGACCGCCCAAAAACGTGCAAAATTTAGTAAAGAAAAATATGATTGAAAAACAAGTCTCAACCAAGGACGCATATTGCATTTTGAAGAGGTAAAGCCTCGCAAATTGATTTTTGGCTTCCCAACCTAAGGTATGGAGCTTTTTGTGTCGAGAAAACCCCCGCCGCAAGGGCAGGGGGAATATCTGGTCGGGACGAGAGGATTCGAACCTCCGACATCTTGCACCCCATGCAAGCGCTCTACCAGGCTGAACTACGTCCCGAAATCTGTATATTCTTATACTCCATATAGTTATAAAAGCAAGCAAAAAATTATTACTGATGAGAACAGATTTTATTTTCCTCGAATGCTTTTATCAAAATTTATAAAAAACAGAATAATGGATGTTAAGAAAATTACGACACTAGCTATTGCTCCACCGATACAAAGCCAATAGGGTGGGTTAACATAAAATATAAGATAAATTCCCAGAACAACAGCGGATATAAATGGCAGCATTAGTTGATCCGGCGCAATATAAATTTTTCGAGCCAAAAGCGCCATAATTGCATTAATGGCCAATAGCCATAAAACTTCAATGACCACAACCAGATAGGCAACTTTTCCACTGTCATGCCATGGAGAAAGCTCGCTGTCGGCTGTGTAGATGATAAAGGTATTATAAATCAGCGTAAGCAAAGCCATATTCAGTACAATATACAATGTGCGGTATATTTTGGAATTATCTGCCCAAAAAATGGCGGCTATCAATAAGCTAAAAGCAGCTATAATATGCATTTTAATATCCTGTAAAGTTTATTTATTTTCCTGCCAATTGATAATCGGATAAAGTGTTTTTCCTTCGGGAAGCTGAAAATGCCACCATTCGGAACCAATGCCTTCAAAGCCGGCTTCTGTCATAATTTTTTTCAAAAGTTCGCGATTGTTGATAGCTTTAACCATTTTCATATCAAAATAATCTGAGCGCGCTTTGGTAAAATGTTTGTAAAAATCATCGGTTTTACCGAAAGCAATTTGTTTGGCGTATTTTTTTTTATAAGCGTCTATTTCTGTAGGAAATTTAAGATTATGTCCTTTTTCATCTGTTAAACAACAGTCTATTGCCGTGCCGTAACAGTGCAGAGAATTTTCAGCTTTTGAAGCAAAAAGCCCCTCAACAGGTATAATTTGCAAAATTCTTTGATGCGCAACAGGCGGGCGATAAGCATCACGGATACGCAGTCTTAGGTTGAGTTCGGATAGGCGAGAAATAACAGTTTTTAACCTTTCTGCCACATCAATATGAACATAAGCTCGATTGCCAAACCCGACTTCTTCATAAACAGGGTGCATAGTTATGTTTTCAGGAACGGCATACATCATATCTATGATAAAGTGTGTATTGTTAAGTTCGACCAGATTGTTGTTTTTCAAAAATAAACTATCCATATTTTTATCCTTTTTGCTGCCATGCGCCGTCAGAATTTTGCTGCCAATAAAAAATATCTATTGACTGTTGTTTTAATGTGCGCCAAAAATTTCGTGCGTTTTCAACGGCTTCCTGTGAATTTCCATCAAAAATATTAAACACGCGCTCATATTGCGAAATTTCATCAATTTCGGCATTGGCGCCGTCTGTCAAAAATAAAAATACCGCAGAATTGGGATTGTCATTTTCAGCTGTCAGCCAAATCGGCTGAGATTCCGGCATTCCGTCTTTTTTGCTTCCATGCGGCAAGAAAGATTGTTCGTCATACGTCCATAATAAACTGTTCAAAAATTCTATGCGTTCGGCATTTCCTACTCTTACAACAGCATTTTTATGGATACTGTATGCTTTTTCGAGCAACTTAGGCAAAACATCTTCCAGTTTCTGGTTTTGTAAATGATAAAAATCAACTCTACTCATGTTTTTTCAGCTTTACGGAAACGGTTCCGATAATTCCTTGTTCTTGATCCTGAATCATCAGCATAACCGGACGGTTTCTATCTTGTTTGGCTTCACGAATATAATTCAGCGCCGCATCGGTAGTCAAAACGTCTTTTTTATCGATTTTGAGAACTACATCGCCTTTTTTAATTCCTTGAAGCGCTGCATCTGAATTTGCTTCCACCCCTTCAACAACCAATCCCATGGTTGCCGGAGACAGATTAAACGCTTTTATTATTTCAGAATTTATTTCTCTTAATTTTATTCCGAGTTCATAAGCTATTTGGTCATTGCCGGTCATATTTTTTTGCGAAGCGTTTACCGAAATCGAAGGAATTTTTGGGGCAACAGGCATTTCCTGAACCATAACATTAACGGTTTTAACTTGTTGACCGCGTAATAAAACCAGAGTAATTTTTTTGCCGATAGGACTTTCGGCAACCAAACGTGAAAAATCTTTTGAATTGCTTATTTCTGTTTTTCCTAGGCTCAAGATAACATCACCGGCATTAATTCCGGCTTTGGCCGCCGGTGAATTTTCGGTAACTTCCGAAACAATAACTCCTTGATTGTCGTTTATTTTTAAGTCGCGGGCAACGTCTTTGTTATTGGATTGAATTTTTATGCCAATCCAACCGCGTTTAACCGTTCCGTTTTGTTCCAATTGACTGGCAATCCAACCTGCGGTGTTAATCGGAATTGCAAAACCAACGCCCATATTGACGCCGGTAGTTGAAAACAGAGCCGTATTTATACCGATAACTTCACCTTTCATATTAAACATAGGACCGCCGGAGCTTCCCTGATTGATTGAAGCATCGGTTTGAATAAAGTTATCGTATGGTCCGGCAGCAATATCACGCGATTTTGCCGATACAATTCCGGCGCTGACACTGCCGCCGAGACCAAAAGGATTTCCTATTGAAAGCACCCAATCGCCGATACGCAGTTCGTCAGAATTGCCAAAAGTGACTTTGTCCAATTCAAAAGGCGGTTCAATTTTGATTAAGGCCAAATCGGTTTTTTCATCACCTCCGATAATTTCGGCTTCAACTTCCGTATTGTCGAACAAAACCACATTTATGCTTTTGGCATTTTCAATAACGTGATAATTGGTGATTATATATCCTTGTTCATCAATAATAAAACCTGAACCCAGAGCCTGTCTGCTTTCGGTATCATCCGAAGTATCATCTGTATCAATTGCCGCTGCGGCAATATCTCCGTCAACATTGTCTGGCAAGGCAATATCTAGTTTTTCTGTTTTTTGAATAGTTGAAATATTTACTACTGTCGGCAATAAACGTTCGGCTAAATCGGCAAAAGACGGAAAACCGTATTGCGCACTTGCTTGCCTGCAAAAACATAAAGAAACAACCGTTACGGATATACAGATGATTTTTTTTAGCATGAGGTTACTTCATAGCCTTTCTGAAAAATTGGAAAAATTCGCTGTCCGGAGATAAAACCATTGAAGATTTTCCATCGCCTAAAGCATTTTTATATGCTTCCAAAGAGCGGTAAAAGTTGAAGAAAGCAATATCTTGTCCGGCTGCACGATTCCATATTTCAATAGCTTTTTCATCACCTTGACCACGAATGATTTGTGCTTGTTTATCAGCATTGGCCAAAATAATAGTTTTTTCTTTGTCAGCACTTGCTTTTATTTTTTGCGCTTCTTGGCTGCCTTGAGCGCGAAATTCTTTTGCTTCGCGTTCACGTTCGGTTTTCATACGAGCGTTAATGGCTTGTAAAACTTCCAACGGCAGATCGGCACGGCGTATGCGGACATCGGCTACGCTGACACCGATTTGAGCAGCGTCAACTTTAACGGCGGCGCTGATGTCAGACATAATTTTGGTGCGTTTTTCCGACAGCAATTCCTGTAAGGTGCTGCGTCCGAGAATTTTACGAATGGACGAATTTACGATTTCAGCTAATTTGCTTTGAGCCTGAAATTCGGTGCGGACAGTTTTGTAAAATTTTATCGGGTCAACAATTTTATAGCGTGTAAAACTATCGACATCCAAGCGTTTTTTATCATTTAGCACAACTTCCTGAGCCGGAGGATCAAGGTTCAACAAACGAGTGTCATAAAAGATAACGTTTTGAATGAATGGAATTTTTATTTTGAGTCCCGGTTCTTGAACCAATCGCACCGGACGGCCAAATTGAAGAACAATAGCTTGTTCTGCCTGATTGACGATATACACGCTGGTGCCTATTAAAAATACGGCCACTAAAACAATTCCGCTTAAAAATATTTTCATCTTATCATTCATTTTAAAATTCTCCTATTTAACAGCATTAAGCGGCAGAACCGGCAAAACATTTGAACCTTTTGCCGAAGGATCAACAATAACTTTATCCGACTTTTTCAAAACATTTTCCATTGTTTCAAGATACAGTCTGCGGATAGTTACTTCTTTTCCTTTTTTGTAGGCCTGATAAACAGAATTAAAACGATCGGCCTCACCGGTAGCTTTGTTGACAACGGCCTGATTGTAAGCTTCGGCGCTTTGTAAAATTTGAGAAGCCTGTCCGTGTGCGTTGGGAACTACTTCATTGCGATAAGCTTCGGCTTCGTTTTTAAAACGTTCCATATCAGCTTTCGCTCGCTGCACTTCATTGAATGCGTCGACAACTTGTTGCGGCGGGTCAGCTTTTTGCAATTTAACACGCACAATCTCAACACCTGAGCCAAAATCGTCAAGAACGCGCTGCAATTCGGCTTTGGTATCGTCTTCAACTTTTCCTCTATCGCCAGAGATAATAGGCATCATTTCCGATTGCCCGACTATTTCGCGCAATACGGATTGAGCGGCAACACGTACTGTGGTTTCTGGCTCGCGCATATTAAACAAAAAATCTTTGGCATTTTTTATACGCCAAACAATAGTCAGGTTAATATCTACAATATTTTCATCGCCGGTAAGCATATGGCTTTCGGTGAAAGAATTGTCACGGTAATTTTTGGCATAACTTCCGTCATTGACTCCGAGGTTGATACTGCGTTCCTGAGTCATGCTTACTTTAATAACTTCTTCAACAGGGTAGGGAAGATGATAATGCAGCCCCGGTTCGGTTGTGTCTACATATTTTCCAAATCTTAATACCACGCCGTTTTCATTTGTCTGAACTTGATAAAAACCAGTTGATAACCATAACGCTATTGCTAACAAAAACCACCAAAGCGGATTGATGTTAAAATTGCCGTTATTCGGAACCGTTATTTTTTTGAAACGGATAATCTTTTCATTTTCCTGAAAAAAGTCGTCATCATCCTTGTCCCAAGGGCTTTTGCCGTTTGCCATATTTTTTACCTCATATAAGTTTTATTTTATTGCATTGCCTCAATATATAATATAAACATTCTAAAAACAATTAAGATTTACAATATTAACAGGAGGCTTTTATGGCTGACAATTCTGAGATAAAGAGTATTGCCGAACATTTTTTTGCAGCGGAAACAATTGAAAGCGCAGCTGTGTATAACGGAAGGGCGATTATTACTTTGTCAAACATTACGGAAGATAATGAAAAAGCCGAACAATTGAAAAATGAATTGCTGAAACTTCCGGAAATTAAAAAAGTTTCGGTTATTTTTACCGCTCCGAAAGATGATGACCGCCATTGGAAAATCCGCGGGGTTAAAAAAATTATTGCGGTTGCTTCAGGCAAGGGCGGAGTTGGAAAATCGACAACAGCTGCCAATTTGGCTTTGGCATTAAAACAACAGGGGCAAAAAGTTGCTTTGTTTGATGCCGATATTTACGGTCCTTCTATTCCCACGATGCTGGGATATGAAGGAGCTTCTTTATTTTCAGCCGATGGTAAAACATTTGAGCCGTTTGATGTTTTGGGCTTGAAAACAATGTCAATCGGGACTTTAATTTCTCGCGATACGCCTATTATTTGGCGCGGACCGAAAGCCTGCGGCGCTTTGCAGCAATTGATGTCTGATGTTAATTGGGGCGAAATCGATATTATGGTTATTGATATGCCTCCGGGGACTGGGGACATTCAAATAACATTATCCCAACAAGTCTTAATCAATGGGGTTGTCGTGGTGTCAACGCCGCAAGACATAGCTTTGATTGATGCGGTTAAAGGCGTAAATATGTTTAAAACGGTAGAAGTTCCAATTTTGGGAATTGTTGAAAATATGAGCTATCATATTTGCGAAAATTGCGGACATAAAGAGTATGTTTTCGGTGAGCACGGAGCTGAAGATACAGCTGCAAAAATGGGAATAGATTTTTTGGGAGAAATTCCTCTTAATATAAAAATCAGAACTCAGGCAGATGAAGGCTTGCCTATTGTTGAAGCAGATCCAGATGGCGAGTTTGCAAAAGCTTATAGGAAAATTGCAGCAAAAATCATTGAAAAATTGCAATAAAAAAAAAGCCCTTTTCTTAAAGAAAGGGGCTTTTTAATTGTTTGCGTTTTCTTTTTCTTCGTTTTTTATTCTCAACAGCAAATCATCGAGTTTTAATTTTAGTGAACCCTGTGGAAATGCTTTTAAAGCATGTTCGGCTTGTTGTTTAGCCAAGCGCAAATCGCCGGTTCTCAAACTGTATTCGGCGGCGGCGTAATTATAACCGGCGGCATTTTTTTGCAATCCGTAGGCGCGGGATAATAAAATCCA
Organism: uncultured Azospirillum sp.; assembly: GCA_900542055.1. Classification (GTDB taxonomy): domain Bacteria; phylum Pseudomonadota; class Alphaproteobacteria; order RF32; family CAG-239; genus JAFUYI01. Next base: position 19,854 of record UQMA01000012.1, read on the forward strand.
TGCGTAACTGTCGGGGTTGTATATCAAAACTTGATTGAGCAAATCTATAATTTGCTGTTGTTCGGTCTTTGTCGGATTGTTTTCAAGCATGGCTTGCGCCAGATTTAATTTAAATAATGAAGAATTTGGCTGTAATTTTAGAGCTTGACGATAAATAGCAACCGATTCAGCTATTTTTCCGGTTTCTAACATCATTTGCCCTTTTAATTCGTAAAAATAAGGATTTTTAGGTTCTTCTTTGATTAAGCCGTTAATTAATTTTGTGGCTTCGGGCATATTCATTTTTTTAAACAAAGCGATGGTTCTTGCGTAGCGTGCGGCTATGCTTTTGTCGGTCAAAGGATATTTGCGCAAAGTTTCTTCCGGAGAATTAATATAAGCATAAAGTTTTGCTTTTATACGCTTGAATTCTTTTTCTTGCGCTCCTTTTGCGGGAGCAGAAGATTCTTTGACGGCTTTTTCCAAAAAAGAAATACGTTCTGAAGTTACCGGATGGGTACGAAAATAACTGTTTTCTTCCAAACCTTGCAAAGTGTTTTGTTTTTGAATTTTTTTCATAAAAGCCAACATACCGGCAGGGGACTGGTTTGTTTTTTTCAACAGTTTAACGGCTGCTTCGTCTGCGCTTCGTTCTTCGCTGACCTGATAAGTCAGCATACTGTTCATGGCTGTTCCCTGAGAACCTAAAATTGCTGCAATGCTTACATCAAAATTTCCAGAGGCTATTCCTGCCGCTCCGCCCAGCAACATAGAAGTCAGGGTTGCCCATTGCACTTCTCGGGCATGAAGTTTGTGTCTAATTATATGCCCGCCTTCAATATGTCCGGTTTCGTGGGCAAGCACGCCGCTGATTTCATTTTGGCTGTCGGCTGCCATCAATGTGCCGACTGTAACAAACATATTGTTTCCATCGGCGACAAAAGCATTTAGGGTTTTGTCGTTTACAATATAAACTTGTCTTGGATTAAAAGTTGTTCCCGAGGCTTTGAAAATAGGGCGTAAAGTTTGATGTAAAAAAATCTCGGTTTCTTCATCGGAAATTAAAGACAATGCCTGAGCTGTTACCGGTGTCAGATATATCACCGGTAACAGAAACAGAATAAAGAAATTAATTATCCGTTGATAAGTTTTTTCCACCAGGCAACCTTTCTTTTTTCAGGCTTTTCCGTTTTTTCGGCAGGTGTTTCGCTGTTTTCGGCAACAACCTGAGCAGGAGCTTCCTCAACAGCCGAAACTTCCTCTTCAGAGCGTTCGCGGCGACCGCGGCGGCGATCAAAACGATAGCGTCTGCCATGACGTTCGCGGCGGCGGTATTGATGCTCATTGTTGCCGTCGGTTGAAACTTCCGGTGCTGCACTTTCATCGTTTTTACTGTTATTTTCTATATTTTCCTGTTTAGCGGAAGGCTCATTTTCTTCAATAATTTCCTGAACAGGTGCGCTTTTAGCAGCAGAAACTTCATTTTTGACGGCTTTGATGCGTTCAATACGATATTCATTAATGTTTTTAACACTGTCGTCGGCACTGATAATGATTGTCATTTTGTAACGGGTTTCAATATCATGCAGAGCTTTACGCTTTTGATTGAGTAAATATACCGCGTAATCTGTCGGAACAAAAATATTAATGCTTGAAGAACGATTTTTTGCACCTTCTTCTTCCATTACCCGCAGAATGGACATGGAACCGGATTCAATGGTTCGGATAATGCCTCTTCCATGGCAGAACGGGCATACTTGATAGTTACTCTCCAAAAATGAAGAATGCATTCTTTGTCTTGAAATTTCCAACAATCCGAAACAGCTCATTTTGCTGATTTGAACACGGGCACGATCGCCTTTCATGGCTTCTTTCATACGCTTTTCAACCGCTTGATTGTTTTTCGGTTCGTCCATATCAATAAAATCAATAACCACCAAACCTGCTAAATTGCGCATTCTTAATTGTTTTGCAATTTCGTCGGCTGCTTCAAGATTGGTTTTCAGCGCTGTTTCTTCCAAATCGCGCTCTTTGGTTGCGCGTCCGGAGTTAACATCGATAGAAACCAAAGCTTCCGTCGGATTGATAACCAAATATCCGCCAGATTCAAGAGGAACATTCGGATCATGCAATTTGTCGAGCTGGCTTTCAATCTGAAAACGTTGGAACAAAGGCACATCGTTGGCTTTGCATGATTTCAGCTTTTTCATGTTATGCGGTGATAAAATCCGCATAAAGTTTCTGGCAGAACGAAAAGCCTCGTCACCGTCAACGATAATTTCTGAAATTTCTTTAGTAAACATATCCCGCAGAGCGCGTTTAATCAAATTGCCTTCTTCATAAATCAAAGCCGGCGCCTGAGTTTTTAATGAATCTAAACGAATTTGATTCCATGTGCGGATAAGATAATTATAGTCGCGTGTGATGTCAGCTTTAGTTTTTTCTTCACCGGCAGTACGTACAATAAGCGACATATCTTTTGACATCGGCAGCTCTTTTATAATGCCTTTCAAGCGTTTGCGGTCTTGCGCATTAGTGATTTTGCGAGAAACACCGCCGCTTTTAATTCTGTTTGGCATTAATACGCAATATCTGCCGGCTAAAGACAGGTAAGTTGTTAAAGCAGCTCCTTTATTGCCGCGTTCTTCTTTGACGACTTGCACCAACAAAATCTGACCTTCTTTAATAACATCTTGAATTTTGCTGTTATGATAGAGTTTGCGCATCAAAATAAGTTTTTTCTGCGATTCGTAATCATATTCGCCGTCTTCATCATCATCAACGGCAATATCCTCATCATTTACATTATTTGAAGATACGGTTTCAGATTCTTCTTTTTCTTCTTCAATATCTTGTGAAATGGTTGCTTCTTCCGTGCCTTCGGAATCGCTCATTGTTTTAACTTTTTTAGGGCGGCCGCGTTTGGGCTTTACCACTTCCGGTTCTTGTTCAGAGTTTTCTGCTTTGACTTCCTGTTTTTTATCGGAATTTTCCAAACCAGAGGTTTCTTCTGCTGTTTGTTTTACAAGTTCTTCAGTTGGTTTGTTTTTGGGCTTGCGTCCGCGGCGGCGGGGAGCCGGAGTTTCTTCTTTCGGCTGTTCGGCGGTTTGCTGAATTTCTGTCGTGCCGTTAGAGTTTTCGGCTGTAATCAAGTCTTCTTTCGCTTCAGGCTTGTTTTCCGTTTCAATTTGAACAGACGTTTCTTCGTCAGCGGCATTTTCGGCGGCTGCAGCAAGAGCGGCTTCTTCGGCTAAACGCTGCGCACGTTTTAAGGCTTTTTCTTCGCGTATTCTTGCGCGTTCAGCTTCACGTTCTTTTATCATTTGTTTTTTATTTTCGATAATAGTATCGACTTCGGCTTCATATTCTTTTAATGTTTCATCCGAAATATTGTAATAATCGGTATGAATTTCTCCAAAAGCCAAAAAACCATGCCTGTTTCCGCCGTAATCGACAAAAGCAGCCTGCAAAGAAGGCTCAATGCGCATAACTTTTGCCAGATAGACATTTCCTTTTATTTGGCGGCGGAAAGTTGATTCAAATTCAACATCTTCAACTTTGTTTCCATTTACAACAACAACTCGGGTTTCTTCCGGCTGTGTGTCGTCAATTAACATTCTCTTTGTCATACATAAAACTCCATAACCCGCTAAAGCGGTTTGTTTTGACATCCCGAGAAGAAATTTAAATGCTTTTTATTGGAAGAAAACTTCCGATTTGTTTGTCGCCCTATTGAAAGCGGCAAAACGGCGCCGATAACAGCGCTTGTTATTAAAAACATTTTTGAACAAAATTATTATTGCTTACTTTATTATGTTTGTTCAAAATAAAAATCTTTCCGGTATAAACCTCTTCTTGTTAAATCTGCAAGCACGATTTTCGCTATGAAAACGGCGGCAGCCAACATTTTGCAGCTATAATATATCAATGTGCCGTATGCTGCAAAGCCGGCTAAAGCAAATTTAACGACAGAAGAATATAGCATAGCATTTAAAATTACAATATATTTTTATGCTTTTATATTTAAGTTTTTTTGTCAACTTTAACAGATTGGTAATAAGTAATATCTATAATAAAGCAAATTTGATTTTAAGATAATGAAGAAACTTATTGCTATATTAAAAAAACTTTGTGTTTTTATCTTGTTCGGCGTTTTAATTTCCTCCGAAGCGTTTTCGGCTGAAATAAACGGTTTGCGCATAGGACAGGGAATTGGAAGCGTGCGCGTCGTTTTTGACGCGACGTCGTCTTTTGACTACAATGTTTTTTTGCTGGACAATCCGAAACGTTTGGTTATTGACACCGATGAAATCAATGTGCCAAAGTCTTTAGAAAAAACTAAAGATAAAAATAATTTGGTCGGGCAAGTACGCGTAGGAAAAATTGATAGTTCTAAAAACAGAATAGTTTTTGACCTGCAAAAACCTGTGATTATCAAAAAAGTTTTTATGCTGCCGCCGCAGTCAACTTTTAATTGGCGGCTGGCAATAGATATAAGTGTTTCTTCAGATCGTGAATTTGCTTTGCGTGTGGGGCAGAGTAAAGCTTTTACCAATAACAGCAAGAAATCTTTTGCTGCGAAAGCGTCGTCTTCATCATCATCTAAAAATAATACGAATAATGCTAAAAAAATAGTAGTTATTGATGCCGGACACGGCGGACATGATCCGGGGGCGATAGGTTATTCTGGAGTTTATGAGAAAAATATAACACTTTCAGTGGCAAAAGAACTGAAAAAACAGCTTGATCGCAAGGGGAAATACAAGGTGTTTTTAACTCGCAGCACCGATGTTTTTATTCCTTTGCGTCAAAGAGTAAAAATTGCCCGCAAACATAATGCTGATTTATTCCTGTCTATTCATGCCGACAGCGCGGCTAACCGAAAAGCAACGGGACTTTCTGTTTATACTTTGTCGGAAACGGCTTCCGATAAAGAGGCGGCTGCATTGGCCGAACGTGAAAACAAAGCGGATGTGATTGCAGGCTTAAATATGGTTGAACAGTCAAAAGAAGTTAATGATGTGCTTATCAGCTTGGCTCAGCGTGAAACACGCAACCGCTCGTCTGAATTTGCGCGTTGTATAGAACTTGAAATGCGCAAATCGGTAAAACTCATCAGCGATACCCATCGTTTTGCCGGTTTTGCTGTTTTGAAAGCGCCGGATGTGCCTTCTGTTTTGCTTGAAATGGGATACTTGTCAAATAAAAACGAAGAACGGCTGCTGCGTCAGGAAAGTTATCGCCGCAAAATTGCGACATCGGCTGTGAAGGCAATTGATCGCTATTTTGAAGATATGAAACATAAATCTCTGTTCTAAAATTAAATAAAACTGTTGTCGTAACGTATAAAAACTGTTATTAGATATAAAAATTCTAACTAACGGGCTTTGAATATGTTTAAAACTTTATCCTCGTTGCTGAGTACTTGCTTTTTCTTTGCGGTAATCGGCATTTTTATAGTTATTGTTCTGCTGATGAAAATCAATCGTGATTTGCCGGATTATCATCAGTTGGAAAATTATGCGCCTCCGGTTACAACCCGTTTGTATGCCGGAAACGGACAGCTTTTGGCAGAATATGCCACAGAAAAACGCTTGTTTATGCCGATTGATAAAATTCCGGATTTGGTAAAAAATGCTTTTATTGCCGCGGAAGATAAAAAGTTTTACACGCACGGCGGTATTGATTATGTAGGAATTGTCCGCGCGGTTTTGGGCAACATTAAAAACCTTGGTTCCGGACGGCGTCCGGCAGGAGCTTCGACGATAACTCAACAAGTTGCAAAAAACTTTTTGCTGACGTCAGAAGTTTCATACGTACGTAAAATTAAAGAAGCCATTATAGCACGGCGTATTGAAAAAGCTTTTACAAAAGATCATATTTTAGAGCTTTATCTTAATGAAATTTATTTGGGCAACCGTTCATACGGCGTTGCAGCGGCGGCTTTAAATTATTTTGGAAAATCTTTGGACAAGTTGTCGATTGAAGAGGTGGCTTATTTGGCTGCTTTGCCGAAAGGACCTAATAATTATAACCCAAAAACCAAATATGCGGCAGCTCTCGGCAGGCGTAATTGGGTTATCGGACGGTTGCAGGAAGACGGCTACATAGATGAAATGGCTGCGGAAGAAGCAAAAATGAAACCGTTGAAAGTTGTGCAAAATTCTGACAAATATGTGCCGAATGCGGAATATTTCAGCGAGGAAGTCCGCCGCAAAATTCAGGAACGTTTCGGAGCCGATGACTTAAATGAAGGCGGATTGATAGTGCGTACAACGGTTGATCCGAGTTTGCAAACTATTGCGACAAAAGTTTTCAGAGAGGAATTGCTGAATTATGATCGCCGCCATGGTTGGCGCGGACCTTTGGCGAATGTTAATCCCGATGATAAAGAAGCTTTTGCAGCTGTTGCTTTGCCTAAAGGAATTGAGAATACATGGCAAAAAGCTGTGGTAACAAAAGTTGCTTCAGACAAAGCGCAGATAAAAACAGCAGAAGGTAAAAACGGCGTTATTCCTTTGTCACTGCTGAGTTGGGCGCGGAAAACTTTGCCCGATCAGCATATCGGCGAAACGCCGAAAAGCGTATCTTCGGTTTTGGCTAAAGGCGATGTTGTTTTGGTGGAACCTGTAAGTCCTGACAAAATTTCCAAACAAAAACTACCCGCAAATACGTATAATTTACGTCAAGAGCCAAATGTGGACGGTGGTTTAGTCGCCATAGATCCGCATACCGGAAGAGTTTTGGCGGTAGTTGGCGGCTATTCGTTTGAAAGATCGCAGTTTAACCGCGCAACGCAGGCAAAAAGACAAACAGGATCTTCTTTCAAGCCCTTTGTTTATTTAACGGCTCTTGAAAACGGCTATTCACCGACAGATTTGATTTTGGATGCTCCGTTTGTTTTGGATCAAGGTCCAGGGCTGCCGAAGTGGAAGCCGGAAAACTATTCAAAGAAATTTTACGGCTTGATGACTTTGCGCAACGGCATTGAAAAATCGCGCAATCTTATGACTGTCAGATTGGCTCAAGACGTTGGAATGGATAAAGTATCGGCATTTACTGCCAAAATGGGCATAAACCCGAATTTACCTAAATTATTATCCATGTCGCTTGGCGCCGGCGAAACCAGATTGATTGATTTAACGGCTGCTTATGCCATGATTGTGAACGGCGGCAAAAAAATAACACCTTATTTTATTGAACAGATACAAGATCGTTACGGTAATACAATTTTGAAGCAAGATAAGCGTTTGTGTCAGGATTGTAATTTTGAGCATTGGAAAGAACAAGCTGTTCCGCAATTGCCGGATACCAGAGAGCAGTTGATTGACAGTTTTTCAGCTTATCAAATGACTTCTATTTTGGAAGGCGTTGCCGTTAGGGGAACCGGTGCGCGTTTGCGGGCTTTGAATAAACATTTGGCAGGAAAAACAGGAACGACAAATGACAATAAAGAAGGTTGGTTTATAGGTTTTTCTCCTGATTTGGTGGTTGGAACTTATGTAGGTTTTGACGAGCCTCGTTCTCTTGGTCGTTTTGAAACCGGCGCCAGCGTAGCTTTGCCGATATTCTACCGTTTTATGGAAGAAGCTTTGAAAGGGCAGCCCGATACGGCTTTCCGTATTCCGGCGGGGATAAAACTGGTAAGAATTAATTATGAAACAGGCAAGCCGGCACAACCCAGCGATAAGGTTGTTATTGTTGAGGCGCTGAAACCGGAATTTGATTTTTCGACAGCGTCGCAGCGGGTTATCGGAGATAATTCGGAAGAAGATGAAGAAGCTCCGCAGCCGCCGGAAGGTGTTTATAAAAATTTTGGCAACACCATAGAAGAAGAAAGTTTTCAATTGGGTACACAATATTAAAATACAATAGGATAAAATTGAAAAATGAATGCAGAAGTTTATAATTTAAGTGAAGATGTCAAGCAGTCTGTCACACTGCTGAGGAGGTCTCTTTGACTATGATAATGCGGTTATTCGTTTAGACGAACTGCAAAATCTGACAGCCGATGCAAATTTATGGAATGATGCGGATAAAGCTCAGAAACTTTTGAGTGAAAAAAATAAACTCGAAAGTGATATAGCCATGGTTGATGAGCTGGAAAAATCCCGCTGTGATTTGGTTGAACTCTGTGAATTGGCCGAAGCCGAAGACAATCAGGAAATGATAGGAGAAATCATTTCACAACTGCAAAGTTTGAAAGCCAAAGGACGAAGAGGAGAACTTGAAGCTTTGCTGTGCGGCGAAGCCGATGCTGATAATGCTTTTTTGGAGGTTCACTCGGGAAGCGGCGGTACCGAAGCCCAAGATTGGGCCGAAATGCTGCTTAGAATGTATATTCGCTGGGCTGAAGCTCATCAATATAAAGTGGAATATATTGAGGAAGCCGAAGGTGATGTTGCGGGGATAAAATCTGCGACTGTTAAAATTGTCGGACATAACGCTTATGGTTGGTTAAAATCCGAAAGCGGCGTGCATCGCTTGGTGCGTATTTCTCCGTTTGACAGCAATGCCAGAAGACATACAAGTTTTGCTTCTGTCGGAGTTTATCCCGATATTGATGATAAAATTGAAATTAATATCAATGAATCGGATTGCCGCATAGATACTTACCGTTCTTCGGGAGCAGGCGGACAGCATATTAATAAGACGGATTCCGCAGTAAGAATTACGCACATACCTACCGGAATTGTTGTTCAATGCCAAAACCAAAGGTCGCAATTTCAAAACCGAGAAGCTGCTTGGAATATGCTGCGCGCACGCTTATATGAAATAGAAATGAAAAAGCGTGAAGATGCCGAAAAAGGACAATGGGACGCACAAGGCGACAACGGATGGGGATATCAAATCAGATCTTATGTTTTACAACCTTATAAAATGGTGAAAGATTTGCGGACCGAAGTTGAAACTTCAGATACAAAATCCGTTTTGGACGGCAATATTGATTTGTTTTTGGAAGCCGCTTTGGCAGACAAGGTCGCAAAATAAATGAAAAAGGTTTCAAACAGGCTCTATTTGGCACGTAAAATTTTTGATTATGCAATATTGGTATTGCTAATCATATTTTTGCTGTTTTTGTGGCAATTATACCGCGGGCCGATAGCTGTTCCTTTTTTGAAGCCGTATATTGTCGCCGCGCTCAACCCCGATGTTGAATCGGCGGAAGTGTCTGTTGACAGCGTTAATATTGAATTGGTACGTTCTGTGCGGCCTATAAAAATTATTGCTAATAATGTTGTTTATAAACGCAATGATGATTCTGTTCGTTTTTCCGCGCCTCGAACATCGGTTTCTTTTAGTATAAAGGCTTTGCTGCGCGGAATTATTGCACCTGCTTCCATTGAAATGGAAGATCCGTCTGTTTATATTTTTACAACTTATGGTGTACAGGAGCATGATAAAGCTTCGGTTATTACCGAAAAAAAATTGGATTATTATGTAACTCAGTTTGAAGATTTTTTGGAACGTTTTAATTCGGAAGATAAAACTTATCCTGAAAGTTATATTAATTCGATTTCTATTACCGGAGGCGAGGTTGAGTTTCACGAAGTCGATTTAGGACGAAAATGGGTGCTTTCGGATTTGAATTATGATTTTAACCGCGGTTTGAGTGAAATTTCAACAGCAGTGAGCGCTTTGCTTAATTTAAATGACACAGTGGTTTCTGCCGGCGTGGATGTCGGTTATCGCGCACTTGACAATAAATTGGCTGTTCAGGTCTATTTCGGAGATTTAATTCCGTCTGAGATTATAAATAATTATTTTGATGAAAAGACCAGAGAGCGTTTATATCAAATAAATGTTCCGGTCAGCGGAAAAATCACGGCTATGATAGATTTTAATGAGTTTGTCGTTAACCGCGATGATTTGCTGCTGGCTGTTGACAAAGCCGTTAAGGATATAGGTTTTCAGTTTGAGGGCGGACAAGGAAGTATAGTGTTTGCCGCCGATGATCAGGAATCAAAATACGATATATCTTCTTTTGTTTTAGACGGGCATATTAAAGGTGGTTTGGACAATTTGGAAATTAAAAATGCCGATTTTAATTTAGGTGAACAAAAAGTCAAATTGGGTTTCAGCGCCAGCGGTTTGGAAAGACTGTTGCTAAAATCGTCTTTCAGAGATTTAAAATTAAAACTTACGGCTGACATTGCTTCTCTCAAGTTGAATGATTTATATATATATTGGCCTAAATATATTGTTCCGGAAGCCTGGCAATGGTGCAAAGACGGCATATTCGGCGGCGATGCGAAAAATGCGCATTTTGAATTTGATTTCGGATATGATTCCAAAACCAAAAAATTTGGTTTTAAAGACTTGAAAGGCGGCGCGTATATTGAAGATTCAAATATACGCTATATAGATACAATGCCTATGGTTACTAATGTTTACGGTGATTTCAGCGTAAATTCTAACAGTATTAATATTGCTTTGGATAAGGCTAAATCAGACGGTATTATGCTGGATACCGGCAATGTCCGCATTTATGATTTGGATAAATACAATAATTATATAAGTATAAAATTAATTTCAAATTCTTCTATCAGCGATGCTCTTAAGCTGATTGATCATCCGCCGCTTAATTTTACGTCCGAATTAGGGCTTAAACCCGATATGCTTAAAGGAAAAGCAGAAACCGAACTCGCTCTTGATTTTGAGTTGAAAAATGATTTGGGCTATAATGATATAAAAGTAGGCGTAAAATCAAAACTCCAAGATGTGGAGATGAAAGATGTCTTTAACGGTAAGGATGTTAAGGCTCAAGAATTGGCGTTGGAAGTAAATAATTCAGGTCTGAAAGTGGAGGGAGAGGCTGCGTTTGACGATATTCCCGTCAGCGTAATATGGAATGAGCGTTTTAAACCTGATAAAAATAATAACAGCAGTTACAGCGTAAAATTTAAGATAGATGAAAATGTTTGTAAAAAATTAGGAATTGATTTTGACGTTTTGAAAGAACCTTATATTAAGGGATATGCTGATGTAACAGCAAAAGCTGTTCCCGTTAAAGGCGGATATAAAATAGACACCAAAGCCGATTTGAAGCAAGCCGAAATAGATTATGGATTTTTAGGCTTTATGAAACCTCTCGGCGATAAAGGCGAGCTTTCGGCTAAACTTGATATAAAAAACGGAAAATTGGCTTCGATTTCATCTTTTGATTTAACAAAATCTGATTTTGCGTTGAACGGAAAAATGTCGTTTAACAGCCGTCAGCAGCTGTCTGTGATTGACATTAAAAAAATAAAAGGTCCGAAGACCAGTGCAAATGCCAAAATAGAGTTTTTGCAAAAGCCGAAAAATAAAATTGTAATTAATATTTCGGGAAACAGTTACGATTTATCTGATTTCTTTGAACGTAAAAATTCTTCTCAAGATAAAAAATCTGAAACCGATACAGACAGTGATAGTTGGGAAAAATTGCCGAATATGGATATTAATATAGCAGTTAACACTTTGTGGAGCAATCCCGATGTGGCGGTTACCAATTTTGCCGGAACGGCCGATATTGTGAATGGTGTCGGAATTTCAGAAGTTCACTTGATAGGGAATTATGATTATAATAAAGAAATGACTTTGAAAGTTGACTATGTTCCCAAACCAAATAAAGAATTTTATTTGACCATAGATAGTAATGCGGCCGGAAACACTTTGCGTTTTTTACGAATATATAAAGATATGCATGGCGGAAATTTGCATATTGAGGCTAAACGCGGCAGTGATAAAATGTTGATAGGACACGCGAAAATACGTGATTTTAGTATTCATAACACTCCTGTTTTGGCAAAATTGCTTACGGTTGCTTCTTTTACGGGAATGGTTGATTTGTTAACCGGCGAAGGAATGACTTTTTCTCACTTCGATGCCCCATTTAAATATAAAAATAGTATCTTATATGTAAACAAAGCCAGAGCTTACGGTAATGTTTTGGGGATTAGTTTCGGAGGGGCGTATAATATGTCAAATGATGCTATCAGCATAGAGGGAATGATTGCGCCGGCTTATGGATTGAACACGATGATTGGTAAAATTCCGTTGGTGGGAAATTTATTGGCGGGAAAAGACGGAACAATATTTGCTGCTAATTATTCAATAAGCGGAACTACGGATGATGCAAATGTGCGTTTGAATCCGTTATCTGCGTTGAGTCCGAATTCATTAAAAGAAGCGGTGGCATCGGTGTTTGGAAAAGATGAAGATGATGGATTCTAAGTTGCGTATAGGTATAGATTTTCATGGCGTTATAACGGAAGCTCCCGCTTTTTTTCGAGATTTTACGGCTTTGGCTATAGAACGTAATTATGAAGTTCATATTATTTCGGGCGGACCGTATTCGGTTGAAAAAAACTTTTTAGATTCTTGGAAAATTCAATATACGCAAATTTTTTCATTGTTGGATTATTTCGCGGCAAGAGGGCAGGTTGAATATTTTGCAAATGGAAATTTTAAAGTGCCTGATGTTTTGTGGGATAAAGCTAAAGCGGAATATTGCCTGCAGCATAATATTAATATTCAAATAGATGACACCTTTAATTATGGTAAAAGTTTTTCAACGCCGTTTTGCCTTTATAATGCAGCGACTGCTACATGTGAAGTAGGAGGAAAAACTATAGATTTTAGCAAATCTCCGACTGATGCGTTAGATGCCATTGAGCAATTTATGAATAGTAGAAATTAAAAAAGGCGGCTTTAAAAGCCGCCTTAAAGTTAAATTATAAAAATATTTCGGAAGTCATTGAGCCGCCGTTTTTAAGCAAATTGTTTTTTCCGCGCGGAATGTTAAATTGCGATTTAGAGCCAAAAGCTTTTTCATAAATTTCTCCATAGTTTCCGCGTTCTTTTAACATAATCTGAACCCAAGTCGGTTCAAGCTTAAAACGACTCCATAACTTATCGTCGGTTCCTAATAAGTTGCGGGTTGAAGGATCTTGCGTTGACAAACTTAATGCATAATTTTCTTGGTTCAGCCCGATTTCTTCCGTAAGTTTCATTGCGTTCATAATCCATTTGAGTGCGCTGTGCAGAGTTACATTGCTTCTGTCTGCAAACAAATAGAAAGGACGTTCGGCAATAACTTCGGGCAGCAATTCAACACCATCCATACCAGCCGGCGTGTGAACCAACATATCCTGCAGCAACATGGCATTTCCGGCAAAAAGGCGGCAGCGCTTCAATAAAAAGGATTCCCTCGCCTGAGCGGCAGTTTTATACGACATAACTTTCAAATCGAGCTGATAACGGCGGTTATAAGCCTCAAGCCTGTTTAAATCGTCTATATCCTGAACAATGCAAACTTTTTCTCCTTTGAAAGCTTCCATTGATTTTGCTTCAGAGGCATTGCGCGCCAAAAAAGTCATACGGTCGTAATAAATAACATCAACGGGACCGGCTTTGGTTGAAATTTCATTGGTTGCAGAATAGGGCATTCCGCCAATCATCACGTCTATTTTGTTGGTGTCTAACGCTTTTGAAACCATTGTTTCGGGAACAAATACCATTTTTATGCGGTCGCTGCGTCCGAAAACGGCAGTTGAAATAATTCGGCACATTTCAACGCTTATTCCCTGCCATTTTCCTTCAGGGTCTTTATAAGCAAAAATTTTATTGTCGCTTGGAGTTCCGCAGCGAACCGTGCCACGGGTGTTGATATAGTGAAGACCCGCGTCATCGGCTTGTGCCGAAACGGCGATTGTTGATAATAAAGCGCAACATAACCACAATTTTAGTTTCATTTTATATACCGTTCTGTTATTATTGATAAGCTACACTTATTTATAAGGCATTTTTTTATGAAAAGTAACTATTTTTTGTTTTTGGTGTTTTTTTGTGGACTATTGCTCGGAAATGCTCCGGCGGCGGCAAATGGACTGTCGGTTGCAGAGGCCGAATCTTTTGCTGTGGAGCAGGGAAATAACCTGCTGTCGTTTTTTGCTGAAAAAGATATTCGGACAAAATATCAAAAATTGGATAATCTTTTCTTGAATTATATTGATTTGGATTACATTTCACGTTTTGTTGTCGGTAAATATTGGCGTCAGATGACGTCAGAGCAACAAGCAAAGTACGGACAGTTGTTCAAAAGATATGCCATCAGCGTGTATAAAGGTTTTCCGCTTTCTTTTGAAAACAGGCTGAGCTTTGAAGTGACAGGCTCTCGTAAAGAAGGCGAGAATGCTTTTGTGACGGTTGACATTGCATACACTTCCCAAAATGGACAGGCAACGCATTTTTCGGTTGAATTTCGCATGCACAAAAATAAAGGCAAAATTATGCTTACGGATATAAAAATAGGTGAAAGTTCTTTGATACTGTCATACCGAAATAAATTTTATCAAATGATAAAATCGGCGGAAGATATGGAGTGGTTTTTGGAAGATTTTGAGCTTACGACCGTTTCTGCCGAAAAAGCTTATGCTTTGCCTGAAGAAGATGAAAAATGGAAAGAATGAAATTTTAGCTCAAATCTAATTTATGGACAAAACAGTAGTATCAATAAAAAAGTTTATCCATTGATAATTATAGATATTAATCGAAAAAATATTTTTTTAGAGAAAATTTTTTTATAATTTTCTGCAAAAAAAACTGTTGATATTAAAAAACGTTTATGCTACATTATCCTTACAAACAATTATTATATTCAATTAAAGACGCAATTTTTAGAAAAACCTTTTTCATTTTTTTTAGGATGGAAGAGTTAGTAAAGGATTAAAATTAGAGTATATATGGTTGTTTGCTATATAAATAATAAGAATAATAACAATAAAAATAATATAGACTATGGCAACAATGACAGCAGTTAAGAACTTTGTGAAGATGGTAGTAGCAATGTTCGTAATTTTAGTTTCTTCAGTAGCAATCGTTTCTTGCGACCAGACTGATGATGTCATCAACTACAGCATGAAACCAGTTAATAACGGTGGTACAACAACAGACGTAACTACCACTATTACACGTGAAGGCGACTATGGTAAGATCGTTGCTGAGCGCACAGTTAATGGCGTTAAGCAGGATACTACCGTTACCGTATATCTCGGTAAGGTTGAGTTCAACGTATCAGCAAATGATACAGTTGTTGTAGCTAACAATTCTGTTAGCCACAACAGTTTCAACCTTGCTTCTGCAAGCGTTGACAATTACGAGACTGACGGTGTGTTCTACACAAAGTCAACTCGCAATTTCACCGATACTTATGATAAGTATACCAAGACTGGTTCTATCAGCTACTTGGACGCTTATACATATGTATGGGGCAAGCGTTGTGATTTTCCAAAGGCTAACGGCAACGTTATCTGGAAGAACGTAGCAACCAGCGACGCAGGTACCAAGAAGGCATATAACTACACTCTTTGCACTTCTACCTATGAAGTTTCTTTCATGGGCAGCAAGCAGAGCGAAGAGCTTGGCTATTACACTCTTGCTACCAATGCAGAGGACAAGTTGATCTCAACCGTTAAGACTAACGAAGGTTTTGAGGTTTTGACTTACGATGAGAATGGCAATCCTGCCACAGAGAAATCTTGGATTGAGGTTACTCGCACATACAGCGTTTCTGGCGCTGTTGTTAGCAAGTACGAGGTTGTTTTGAATTCTTCTGTTGTGGCTCCGGCTTACGACATCAAGGTTCTTCCTAGCTTCGATCTCAATCAGGTAGGTGCTAACCTGTCTGAGGAAACTCACGCAGGTTCTCGCGTTGAAGGTAACTTCACTATCAACCAGCATGTACAGACTTATACAGTAGGCAACGACAAGTTCACAAAGAGCTTTGTTCTTACTCATGAGACTGCAACTTGGGCAGATAGCAAGAACAGCTTCGAAATGCCTAAGGCTTGCTTCGAAGGTATTAACGACCGTGGTTACACAATGTCGGCTATGTCTTCAACCGAAGAATATAACCGTCAGCTCAATGTTCACAGCATTGCAGCAACATTCGCTAACAAGCCTGTTGCAGCAAAGGCTGAAACAGAGATTCGCGTTATGGTAACTAAGGATGAGCTTATCAGCAGCACAATCACAGGTGAAGGTTTTGACTATGTAAATGAGAACACCTCAAATGCATGGATTGAAATTACTGAAATCTGGAGTGTTTCTGGTAAGAAGACTTACAAAAAGTCTGTTAACCTTTATAACAACATTACTGCTCCTGCAGCAATCGTTAAAATCGTTGACAACTTTACACTGAATCAGGTTTCTGCAGCTCTTGGTGAGGAAACTTTGGTTAATACTCGCACTGTAGGTGAGTTCACTGTTAAGACATTTAACCGTGAGTATTCTGTTGGCAACGACAAGTTTACCCGCGTATTTGTTCTCTCTTATGAAAAGGCTTATCACAATCCTACAAAGCACAATATGCTTTACAAGGAGTATGAGGCAGTTTCTGACAACGGTTTCAACACCGCTGCAATGAGCGACAAGGTGTCTGAGGGTGTTAACTACAACCGCATGGGCTACAACCACACCATGAGCGCAAGCTTTAATGGTCACGGTGCTCAGGCAGTTGCATCTGCAGAACTCTGGAAGAAGGCTAAGGAAGAGCGTGAAACTCCTACTTGGCTTGGTGCTCCTGTTAGCGCAAAGTACACTCGCGTTCAGAAGGCTACTGGTGATAAGTTCATGGATATGATCGTGTTTACTTACGAGAATGGTGTTGTTATGGCTCCTAACGGTAAGGTTGACATGAATCTCATCTATGCTTTTGACGCAGCTACAGCTTCTAAGCAGGGTGTTGAGCGTTGCGCTAGAAAAGCTTCTTACAGTGGCGTATGGACAGGTAGCAAGTGGGCTCCTGCAAAGATTATCGTGTCTTCAGGCCGTTGGATCTATGCAGGCGTTAACGCTGCTTGGGATCACACTGTAATGGAGAACAATGCTATAATTTTGGGCATTGGTAAGGATGTTACTCCTACTCCTAAGGCTCAGAGCTATAAGATTGAGGGTAACAAAATTACCATCAGCTACGCCGTTAACAACGGTAAGACAACTGCTGATACTTCATTGAGCTTGCGTTAATTTATTTTAGCGTTTGAGTTCTTTGTTTTTTAGCAGAATCCATATATCGAAACGCCCTTTGCGACGGAGTAGTTAATTCTTTTTTTATTTCTTTCCTCTCCGGTGTGCTTTGCACCCGGTGAGGATTTTTACCAACTTCTAAAATTCAAAAAATTATGAAAAATTTTGTAAAAAATATCGTGTGTGCAGTTATCGTAGTAGTGGCTAACGTTTTCAGTGCAAACGCACAGGAAAGACAAATTGCTGCAGCAAATCAAGTGACCTCGTACAACGCCGAGTACATAGAACAGCTTGGCGGAATGCGTCACGATGAACTAGTTATGGTCCTTCCAGACAGCTCAGTTGTTTGGAAGGCAGAGACTATCGATGGTTTTAACCTCGGTGGTAAGGTCGGCGGCGGTTTTGATACCGGTTCTGGCAATAGTGTTGTCGGCTACAACTTCAGTGTTGTACTTGGTTATAGCACGAAGAAAGTTGACTGGGATGTAACCGCTGGTTATTCTCAGATTGCAGACGGCAATGGAAAGTGCTACGGCGCTTTCAATGCCTTTTTCGAGCCTAGCTTAGCAGTAGCTAAGTGGGGTAAGAATAAACTTGAGACCAACAAATTCTATGTAGGTCTTAAGGCAGGTGTTCAAGAAGCACGTAATGACAGCCAGTTCAACTTTGAGGATGATAAAATCAAGGTTGACGGCACCTCTGTACCAACCAGCATGGGTTTCGCCTATGGTGTAAAGATTGGTTATGAGCATCGTCAGTTTATGGGCGCTGTTCGCTGGGGCATCGAGCTTTCAGCTCACACATATGACGTTAAGCACAACTTCAAGGTAAACGGTGAAGATGTAAAATCTAACAAAGATCAGAGATTCTTTGTTGGAGCTACGTTCTATGTAAAAGGTCTTTTCCACAAGAAGGCAAAGAACTACTAGTTAATGAATCTCTACAATATATTTTCAGGAGTCCGTTTTTCGGACTCCTTTTTTTGTGCGTAATTTTATTTCAGATATGTAAAAAATTTAAAAGTTAAAATTGTAGAAAATTTTGTCTAATTAAAATTGACAATAATTTGAAAATATGCAAAAGTTAAATATGCAAAATAATTATTAGTGTCTTATTAAAAATAAATTTTATGGAAAAAACATGTTATCAGGAACTTGCCGAAAAAATCATTAACGGCAAAAGTCCAAAAATGTTCTGCTCTTTGTTGCAGGAAGAATATCCAAAGTTTGCTTTGCGCGGACATTCAATGCAAGAGTTTGACGCATGGATGCATATCATTTATGCGGTTTATGAGTTGATTATGGAATATCCGGAACTTGGTTTGAACGAGATTAAAAAAATTGCTCGCAAGAATCTGAAGTTTGACGTTCCTTGTTATCGTTTAACTGAAAAAGAGCGTGATTTGATTTATCAGGCTGAACGTTTCGGAGCCGGAGGAAGAGGAAAACTTTTTGGTTATACCGACAAGTCCGGCAATAAGAATGTTGTTGCGTATCCTTGTATGCATATTCCGTGTCAGGAAGGCGGACGCAAGGATATTTTTGTTGTGTTTTCCGGTCATCCTGAAAGCGCCGCTGTTGCAGCACAGGCTTTGTACGGATATGTCAAACAACATCGTCAATTGCCTTACGGCATTATGTTTTTGGGGCTTTGCGACAATCAGGAAATGACAGATTTCAGCGATAAGTTCAAATTGCGCAAGCAATCGGAATATCGCATGTATTTGCGTCAAATGTTGGCTTTGGGTGTTCCTAAGGAATTGCTGGCAAAGCTGCTCATGCGCCCTAATGACACTTCTACCGCTGACAATATTCAGTTGATTGCCGATACTTTACGCCGATATGATGTGCATAATGCAAACTTAATCTGTGTAACTTATCCGGTTTATCAGATGAGGGTGGCGACTGAAGTGCCGTTTGGATTGAAAAATTTGGGCGTTTGTGATGCTTGGGTGCGAATAGCTTCTATTCCGGTAAAGCCGACAAAACATGCTGTTGAAATGATGGATTCTTTGTCTTCTTTTGTAGAACGCAAGTTTTCATACGATATGGCAGAGTTTCAGCTGGCTGACCTTTCAATCGGCAACTGTGTCGCGCATTTGTTCAGAGAACAGGGCAAAGCACGTTTTGCGTTGCCATGGTGTCAGGTAGGAGAGTATCCTGAAAAGTTTAAGCCGTTGTTGCCTTTGTTTTTGGCTTATTCATATCCTAATGTGGCTTATGAATTGGCAAAAACAGACGATGTTGTGGCTTCGGTGTTGAAAATTATCCGCACGTTGATGCTCGATGTTTATGACATCGGCATTTCCGGTAAGATGCAAGATCAACAAATGCTCGAAAACACACGTATGTTCGGAGCAATGATGGTAACCAAACATTTGGTCACTCCGGAAGTTTTGGATAAAGGCTGTCGAATGAGTTGTGATGAATGGCTTGATCGTCTGTCTGAATTCTATGATGCTTTGGAGTGGTCTAAAAACTGAAAAACAAAAAAAGCGGTTTCTGTGAGAAACCGCTTTTTTTGTTATATTTTACCAACATTTGATTAGTTTTGTTAATAAGCGCACGCCAAAACCGGTTGCGCCTTTCGGGGTAAGCGGATGACCTTTGTCATCGCGGTCGACACCGGCAATGTCCAAATGTGCCCAATTGTTTTCGGATTTAATAAAACGCTGCAGAAAACAAGCGGCTGTAATTCCGCCGGCGTTGGCCGGTCCGCAGTTTTTTATATCCGCAATATCAGAATTAATGAGTTTGTCATATTCTTTTGTAACCGGTAAACGCCACAATTTTTCACCACTGAGAAGACCTTGGGCGTATAAGTCATCAGCCAGTTTATCGGTATTGCTGAATAATCCTGCATATTCAAAACCGAACGTGCGCATTGTCGCTCCGGTCAAAGTGGCAATATCAATAATATTTTTGGCATTGTAATTTTCCTGCAAATACCATAAACAGTCTCCCAAAACCAAACGTCCTTCAGCATCAGTGTTGATAATTTCAACAGTTTGTCCGGACATTGATGTAACAATATCTCCGGGGCGTGTCGCGTGTCCTGAAGGCATATTTTCAACCAGACCGACAACGCCGACAATATTTTGTTTGATTTTGCAAAGAGCAGCGGCTTTAAGAGTTGAAACAACAACAGCAGCGCCGGTCATATCGCCTTTCATATCTCCCATACCGGAAGCAGGTTTGAGTGAAATACCGCCGGAATCAAAAGTTACGCCTTTGCCGACAAGTCCGAATTGCCATTCTTTTGATTTTGTATCGCCGTTCCAGCTGATTACGGCAACCCGAGGCTTGTTGTGTGAACCTTGCGCGACAGACAACAGCATATTCATATTGAGGGCAGACAGATCTTTTTCTTCCAGAATATTAACTTTAAGCCCCAAATATTCTAATCTCTTGATGTCTGCTGCAAAAACTTCCGGCGTAAGATAGTTTGCCGGTTCATTGCACAAATCACGGGCATAACGTACCGCGTTGGCAACTGATGCAAAATTATGATAGTCTTTGCTGTCTAATTTTCCATCGGGAGCAAAAAATTCGATTTTTTCAAGCATCGGATATTCTTCGGCGCTTTTTTGGGTGAAATATTTATCAAAACGATAGCTGCCGATTTC
>UQMA01000013.1 GCA_900542055.1 uncultured Azospirillum sp.
TTTCCGCGAGAGGTTTTTCTTATGCTAAAAATAAAAAATATTCTCAAAATAAGTTGGATTTATTTTCCAAATGAGTATTATTATTATAAATAAGGAGAAAAAAATGCGTATTTTAGGCTTGGATCCCAGTTTATCATCGACAGGTTGGGGAGTTATAGAAGTTGAAAGTAATCGGATGAAATATATTGCCGACGGTTATATAAAAACTAATCCCAAAATGCCGATAAGCGAACGCTTAGGAGTTATTCATCGAACGCTTAACCAAATAATAGAAACTTATAATCCTGATGAAGCGGCTATTGAACAGGTTTTTCTAAATGATAATCCGACTTCGACAATAAAACTCGGCATGGCGAGAGGGGTGGTAATATTAGCACCGGCGCTTTATAATATTCCGGTAACGGAATATGAACCTAATAAGATTAAAAAATCAGTTGTGGGTGTGGGAAAAGCAGCAAAAGAGCAGGTCGAAACTATGGTAAAGGTTCTGTTGCCGGGATGTAAACCGAAAAATAATGATTCTTCAGATGCTTTGGCAATGGCTATAACGCATTTTAACTATCGTGGCGCCAGAAATTTAGGACTTTAGTTTTTTGTTGATTTCTGTCTAAAAAGTTGCTAGTTTAATAATATAACAACTTATTTTAATTATAATTATGGCTAAAGTTTTATCTAATCACGAGATGTTAAAGGCAATAGATCGTGATGCCTATATCTTAAAAAATAAGATTATGGTGCAGTTTGACAAGCATTTTGCAACCGAGTTGACAAGTTATGACGCTGATGATTTACACTTTATGGATATTCTGAACGCCGTAAGAGATGAAAATGGCGATCAGGTTTATTCTTTGCTCCAAAAGGTGGCAAATCATGGTGTAACAAGCGAACAGAAAACATTTCTTTATGAATATGTTCAGGTCTTTTTCAGCGATAATGCCGGAAACGATTTTGAGGATTATATTGAAGAAATGAAAAATCAGCTTTATTCGCTTCCTAATATGAATAAGGACGCGTCATTCGCACTGAAGTTTACTCACGGAAAATATGGAGGAGCTCTCCATTATCATCAGAAGCCTTTTTGGATTTTGGAATTTTTCAAAGAGGTTGATGTTGAGTCTAAACCGATTGAGGCATTGCTTGTACAGAATGGTTCGGCTCTGATTATCCGCACAGTTCATTCACTATCAGAAGTTCCGTCTTTGGCTCCGGTTTTAGATGCGACTTCTGAAGAAAATTATGAAGATGACTATGACGATGATGATGAGTAAAAAAGCTTAAACTTATATAAAAAAAGCACCGGTGAGGAACCGATGCTTTTTTTATATTTTAAATCATTAAAATTCTTCTTGCAATTCAAAGAAATAAGCTTGAGGGTGATTGCATACCGGACATTTTTCCGGAGCTTTCGGGCTTTCAACGCGATGTCCGCAGTTGGCACATTCCCAAATAACTTTTGTCGGTCGGGAAAAGATTTTGCCTTCACAGAGCGAATTTAGCAAAGCGTTATATCTTTCTTCATGACCTTTTTCAATAGCGCCTACCATTCTGAATAAGGAAGCAATTTTGGTAAAACCTTCTTCGTCGGCTTCTTTAGCCATACGATCATACATTGTTGTCCATTCAAAATTTTCACCGGCAGCTGCGTCTTTTAAGTTATCGATTGTAGAAGGAACTTCACCATTATGCAGGAGCTTGAACCAGATTTTTGCATGTTCTTTTTCATTATTTGCAGTTTGTTCAAATTTGTCGGCAATAATATTGTAGCCTTCTTTTTTAGCTTTGGAAGCATAATAAGTGTATTTGTTGCGAGCTTGTGATTCACCTGCAAAAGCTTCCATAAGATTTTTTTCGGTTTTTGATCCTTTAAGTTCCATATTTAAACTCCTTAATAAATTCAAATTTTGTTTTGACAGTTTGCGCAGATTCCTCGAAACGATACTTCGTATTCTTCAACATTCAGCCCGTCTTTTTGCAAAAATTCATCGATTTTATTCGGAATAATATCTAAATTTATATCAAATATTCTTTTACATTTTTTGCAGAAAAAATGGTGATGAGGACAAATATTGTGGTCAAAGTGCGAAGTTTCTTCCAAACCATCTATTTTTTTTATGATTTTTTGTTGAGCCAACAAATTAAGGTTGCGATATACGGTTGCTAAACTGATGGCCGGTTCTTCTCTCTTTATCAGTTCATAAAGTTGCTCAGCAGAGGGATGTATGGCATTTTTTTGTAATGTTTGCAAAATTAATTCCCGTTGTTTTGAGTATCTCATGGATAAATCCTAACTGATAATGATTATCATTATTAATAAATGAAATTTGAATTTAGTCAAGACAAAAAATAAAAAAAACGTCCTTTTGGTAAAGGACGTTTTTTTGAAACATAAGACATAATGTTTTCAAAATCCTATCTTTTGAAGAACCTTGCGAAACATTATGCAGATTTCGCCATGTTTAAGCAAATACCAGTACTTTCCGGCATCAAACAGAAATTCCCATTGACCAGTGTTTTCAGCTTGTTTAATAACTTCTGCTTTGTCTTCCGAAGTTCTGTACCATGACATCCAGTCGATCAGATTGTACTTTTTAAGATCGAGCAAAATTTTCCACTGTTTGTCATCAATTAAATACTGAAAACATCCAGTCAAACCGAGCCAAACGTACTTGCCTTTACTGCGCAACAGCTGGCGTCCGCTTGCATAACTGCATAACAGCCGAACAGCTTGCGTCGGATTTACGACATATTCATAAGAATCTACGATAATGTCTGCCTGTCCGTTGTCGATAAGGTACTGAACACCTTCAGGATACCACTCGTCGCACAGCATCCACTGATATTTTTTCAGTTTGATAATTTGTGCTTCAAGCTCGTTATCCTTAAAGATTTGAACAGCTTCTTCTTTTCCGGCGGAAGAAAGAATGTCATATCCCAAGATGATGTCATCGTAGCGTTTGTGTTTGGCTAAAACATCAACGGCATTTCTGCGTAAAAGTTCAGACCAGTCTTCTATGTGTTCCAACATATCGTTGTCGAAATACGAAAAACACTGATACCAAACTCGGCATTGTTCGGTGCGTTCCGTAATAAAACGGGCTGCTTCATACTTGCTTTTATAGGCGATAACAAATTTAAGAAGGTCTTTTGCAGCACCTTTAAAGTTGAAATTGGTGTTCCAAACGTAATCAATTATTTCCGCTTGATTACAATTGCGCAACAAATCAAAAATAAAGACGCTAAAGGTATAACCATCATTGGCAAGCTGGCGTACTTTATCGTATGAGCCTTTGCGAATAGCGGTTTCCAAAACCTTCAGCTGCTCATCTATAGAGATAAGCGTGGCAAAATTCTGTTTTTCCATAAATAATAGTTTTAAAAATTTTTCTCTTTCCATAAACTATTATATTTTGACAAAATAAGCAAGCTATTTTTTGTCAAAATATTGTTTTTTATTTATCAAATAAGGCAAAAGCTAATAAAATAATTGCAACTTATTGTTAAATAGGCTATATACAATGTAATTTTCAAAGAAAGGAAAAACAAATGATTGCGGTTTCTGCTTTATTTTTAATGATAATGTTTTCTTTTTCAGCTCACGCCAATCCGGCATGTGCGGTTTGCACGGTCGCCGTTGCGGCTTCTCTGGAAGTTGCGCGCTATTTGGGAGTGGATGACAGCGTTGTCGGTGTTTGGGCCGGTGCATTTTTGGCATTGCTGGGCTATTGGATGATTTTGTGGTTTGATAAAAAGGGCTGGCGCTTTGCCGGAAGAGATTTTTTGCTGATTGTTCTTTCGGTGGCGATGATTGGTTTTATGTATGTAAATCGTTTGGTTTATAATCCTGAGCCTATTTTAATCTTTTTCTTAGATCCATTTTTGTTCAGTGTAATATTGGGAGCCGTTATATTGATTCTTTCAAATCATTTTTATCAATGGATGAAGGCTAAAAACGGCGGACACGCCCATTTTCCTTTTGAAAAAGTTGCTGTCCCAGTCTTGGCTTTATTGTTATTCAGCATATATTTTTACTACAATCCGTTGTGTGCGCGGGCAGCTGAATTATATAATTTTTAGGAGTTTAAAAAATGTCTGATAAAGAAAAGAGTATAAAAGAATTTGTAGAAAAGATAGATGCCACGAAAAAAGTCAATCCGAAAGACTTGTCATCGGACCAAGATTTGACGATAGCGATAATGAATTTAATTTCGATAGAAGAGCATTTAATGTTTTCTGGAGCCAAGACAGGCAAGAACTCGTATTATGATTTAATTGAGCAGGTCAGGGAAACCCGCAAGCAGTTAATGCAGAAAATCATTCCCGAATATGAGGGGGAAGTCTGGTGCATATCCAAACATTTGCTTTCGGCTTCCATGCGTTTGATGGAAGTGGGAACCAAACAGCAAAGTCTTAAACACAAAGAAGAGGCATATAAACTGTTTGATCAGTCTTATGAACTGTATTGCTTGTTCTGGGGTTTGAATATGAAATTGTTGAATTTGGAAGATGTAAAATGGGTTGAAGACAGTTTTGATGATGTTAAACAGCTTAGCGCTCAATTGTCAGCGTCGGAAAATTCCGAAGAAAAAACAAAAGATCCGGAGCATGTAGAAAATGAAAGCGCTTTTTCCAAAATAAAAAGCTTTGTCCGCAAGGCTGTCGATTGTTGTATTGAATAGCCTGTTTTGTTTATTTACTTCCCGATATGGCAGAATAAAGCTGTATCGGGTTTTTTATTAAAAATTAAGAATTATGCTGTACTCTAAACAAAATTTTGTAAAAAAATAAGGGAAGTCAAGATGCCTAAAGAAAATCATAAAAACACTAGTTCGGCTCAATCTCAAGAGGGAAAAGAAAATTGGTTCAGTAACCATTTGCACCAATTGGTGATAGGGATAAGTATTGTTTGGTGCGCACTTGTGTTTGTTTATATTACTCAGGTTTTTGGCTGGCTTAACCTGTTTGCTTTGATGCCTGATGAATTTGGACTGTTTTTGGCGGGAGTTTCTTTGCCTCTGCCGGCTATTTGGCTGGTTATGTCTTTTATCGACAGAGAAAGCAATTTTAAAAAAGAAGCCAAATTTTTACGTGCCTATATGAATCAGCTGGTTTATCCTGAAGAGGGGAGCGCAGATACAGCCAAAGCAATGGCTGATGCGATTCGTTCACAGGTGGTTGAATTGCAGGAAGTAACCAAGTTGGCTATGGAACAAACCGAAACTATTAAAAAAGAGCTTGGCGGACGTGTTGACGATTTTGCAAATTTAGTGCAGGTTTTGGATAATTATTCCACTAAAAGTATTGTCGAATTGACTAATGGCGTCAAAACTTTAACACAAAGTTTCGATGGGGTGACTGACAGAGCGTTTCAAACAACTAAAGATTTGAATAGCTGTATGGGAGAGTTTTCGTCTGTTGCAGAACATTTACAAAATGACATAAGCGGCATTATTCAGCAATTAATCCCTGGTGTAAAGGAAATGAAAACTTCCGCCGATACTATTCGCGATGTGGCGGAAACTTCAACGCAGCGTATTCTGGAAGCTAATGAAAACCTCAAAAATTACAGCACGCTGTCCGAAGATAACTTCAATAAAGTAATTAATAAACTGCAAAGCCAAGGGCAATATCTTGAAGATATTTCTGAAAAAGCAATATCGGGAAGCCAAAATGTCGGTGAAAAAGTTAAAGCTATTACGCTTGATATTGATGAACTTCTTAAATCACAAACTCTGCGTGTTGACGAATATGCTGCGTCTTTAGATGAAAATATTCGCGAAATTTATAAAAAGTTTGCCGAACACGGCGAAGCACTGGGGGGAGAAGTTGATAAAATTATCGCTCGTTCCAATGTTATTGAAGAAAGTATCTCCATTCAGGTTAATGAACTTAAAAATGTTGCCGAAGACATTACCGGAAGTTTGGATACAATAGAAACAACACTCAATGCGCGCTTTAATACTTTGGACAGCCGCAGCGGCGATGCTGTGGAGAGTATCCAAAAAGTTGCAAATGCTTTTGAAGAAAATACTGAAAAATTACAAACTTCAGCTGAAGAAGCAGCTAAACAAACTGCTGCTTACGGCGATATGATAGAAGCGCAACATGACCGTATTAAAAAGCTTGTTTCCGGCGTTTATGACAACTTAAACGGTTTGAACGGAAAATTGAGCGACAACTTTGACAGTGTTAAAACTTCTACCGAAGAAGTTATGTCGCAATTTTCAACATTGCGCGATGCTCTTGCCGAGCAATCGGATAAACTTTCAGAAACCAGCAATTTTGCGGTTACTCAAAGTAAAGTTGCCGAAACTTCTTTGCAGCAGCAAAATAGACATATCAACAACTCTATTAGTAAAATTGAAGAAACAAAAGCAGAGCTTAAACGTCAAATTGATGAACTCTCGCACGCTTCCGATGTTATTGCCGTTGAGGCAACAGAAGCTGTCGAGCGTTTGAAAGATCAGCTGGCTGCTTCAATTCAAGCTTCAAATGATGTTGTCAGCCGCACTGACGAAATTAATGCCGGATTGGAACGCGGAGCCGCCCGCTTTGCGGAATCTGCCGAACAGACAATGGCAAAAGTTGCAGGATTCGGTGAAGCTGTTTCCACGCAAAACGGAAAATTTGAATTGTTGCTTGCCAATGTTGATGAAAAATCAGAACAAATATCGGAAGCTTTGGCCAGACATGCGGAAATGGTTGAACACGCCACTTCTGATGCCGGAATTGCTTTCAAGGATATTTTGTCGGCATTTGAAAGTCAGTCCACAGTACTTAATTCTGTTGCTGAAAATACTGTTGGATATGTTTCTGATGTGGTTCAAGCCTTGGATGAAAAAGCTGAAAATATTAATTTGCTGTTTAAACATCAACAGGATGAACTTTTGGAAATCTGCGATAAAATTTCCGCTCATACCGATAAAGTAAGCGCCGCTTTGAAAGATCAAATATCTTCAATTGAAGCAAGTTCCGAAGACGTATTTGAAAAAATGTCAAATATGGAAGAAAGCATTGATAAAAGGGCAGCTGAAGCTGCCGACCGTTCTGCCCAGTCTGTTGAACGTCTGCATGAACTTGATCAGGCTATTGGTGAACGCAGTGATAAATTGGAAAGCAGTATTGATGATATTTCGGGTAAAATGTCCAAGGTTGCAGGCGAATTTGCAATCAGCATTAATAACTTCAGCGGTGTTTTGAAAGATATGAAGAATAACAGCGATGCAACAACATCGACATTGCTGCTTAATGCTGATAAAATTAAAGCCGCTAACACAGGATTTAATAAAGATGTTAAAGAGTTTGTCGGTCAGATGAACGGACATCTTCATGGTATTGATGAAACCGCCGCCCGCTTAAAAGAACAGTCGGCAGAGGTTGAAAGTATTTTTGCCCGTAACAAAGAGGTCTTATCTGATGCTGCCAATAATGTGGCTGCTCAAACCCGTCTCGGCGAAGCCTCTATGTCAAAACAATATCAATATATGCAGGAAATAGCTGATGAAGTTACCAAACGCATGAAAGAATTGGTAACGGCTATGGGCGGTGACATCGAAAGCTTATATGAAAAAGCCGGAAAATTGTCTTATGATGTGAACGCTTTGGGCGACCGTTTATTGAAAGTTGGCGATGAGATTGAAAAGTCATCGCAATCTTCAATTAAAAATATTGAAAAGGTTAATTTGTCACTTGGTCAATGTTCTGAAGATTTGTTCAGTGCCGCCAATAACGCTACAACCAAAATGGATGAAGTCATCAACAAGTATGAGCATTGTTTAGGGGGATTTAATACGGTTACCGCCGAAGCAAGCACCGGTGTTGTTGAAATTAGTGACATGATTGCCGCGCAAAATGAAAAAATGGTTCATATTTCTCAAGATACGCGGGCTTTGGTTGACTATTTTAACGGCATTTTGAATGATGCTTCAGACCATTTGGTTGAAAAAGCCAATTTTGCTCACGATAAAGTGATAAATTTGGGCGATGATTTGAAAAAATTGAGCCTGCAATTGGAAGATGCAACCAATCTCAGCTCGAAATATTTTGAAAAATCAGGAGATAAATTACGTTCGACAATTATTGAAATTACCGCAAACGCCGAACGCATTTCAAACGAACTCAAAGCTTCAGGCGAGGCTTTTATGGCGCAATCTGCGCAATTGGGAGCTGAAACCGATGAAACTCTCAACAAAGTCAACGCTGTGATGTCATCAATTCGTGGAAGTGTTGAAGATTTTAATGTTAAAGGCAATGAAATTGTTGTCAATACAGGAAACTTTAACGGCATTTTGCAAAAACAAATAGAATTGCTTGATATCGGTGCTAAACAAGCCAGCAAAGATTTGATGGATATTGAGAAAAAATATCGTGAAGCTAAAGTGGATACATTCCTCAAGAGTGCAGCCGGTATAATCGAAAAACTTGAAAATTTGGCTGTTGATATAAATGCTATTTTCAATTCAGAAGCACAAGAACGCTTATGGAAAAAATATTATGAAGGCGACACGGATGCTTTTGTACGCTATTTAGCAAAGAATATGACACGCAAGCAGGTTATTGCCATTAAAGAAGAATTTGAGAAAAATAGTGAATTTCGAAAAATTGTCACTTCTTATATGAGCGAATTTGAAAACTTGATTAACAAAGCTCGAAGCTGTGAAAAATCAAGTGTTCTGCTGTCGGTGATTTCAGGCGCTGATATCGGAAAAATTTATTACATCATAGCCAGAGCATTGGACAAGCTCAATTGATATGCAGATACTGAATTTTGACAGTCAGGTTTTTTTAGCGCCGATGGCCGGTATTACCGATAAGCCAATGCGGCGCTTGGTTCATTCTTTCGGCGGTGGCAATATTGTTTCGGAAATGGTGGCAGTGAATGCGCTTGAGCGCAAAAATCCAAAAACCTTTCGTATTGCCGATGTTCGTGATGAGCCTTATCCGGTTGTAGTGCAATTGGTTGGCGGAGATGCCAAGCTTTTTGCAGACAGTGCTTGTCTTGCTGCCGAATTGGGGGCATACAGCATTGATATAAATATGGGGTGTCCGGTTAAAAAAATTGTCAACAATAATTCCGGCTCAGCATTAAGCCGTGATTTGCCTCTGGCCTCATCAATTATCCGTCAGGTTGTAAAATCCGTGCCGCTGAAAGTGAGCGTGAAGTTCCGTTTGGGATGGGATCATGAACATATAAATGCCGTTGATTTTGCTAAAATGTGCGAAGACAGCGGGGCATCGTATATTACTCTGCATGGTCGCACCCGCAGTGATTTTTATTCGGGAGAGGCAGATTGGGATAAAATCGCCGAAGTTAAATCTGCGGTAAAAATTCCGGTTGTCGGCAACGGAGATGTTGTTGATGGTCAATCTGCCCGCCGCATGTTGGAATACACAGGGGTCGATGCCGTGATGGTTGGACGCGCTGCTTTAGGAGCTCCTTGGATTATTTCGCAAATAGACACATATCTTAAAACAGGGCGGGAGGCTGTATCTTTGACTGCAGCAGAGATAAAAAAAGTTCTGCTGCGCCATATTGCCGGATTGCGTGAATATTACGGTGATAAAACAGCTTTGGCACTTTCGCGTAAGTATGTATGCTGGTATTGTAAAGGTTTGTTTGATGCCAAACGCTTTCGTGAACAATACGTGAAATCAAATGATTTTGATAATGCCATAAATATAATAAACGGCTATTTTTCAACTTTTGAAGAGGAGTAACTATGAAAATAATTGTTGGTGGAGCCAATGATATTACCCGTAGTATAGTCAGTTATTTAAGTTGCGGAAATAATGATATTATTGTCATTGACAAAGATGAAAAAAAGTTGAACGAAATTGCCAGTGAGTGGGATATTTTACCTATTTGCGGTTTGGTTTCTCACCCTGATATTTTGAAAAAAGCCGAAGCTTTTTCGGCGGATTTATTAATTGCTGCAACTGAGAGCGATGAAGTCAATATGATAGCTTGTCAAGCTGCGCATACCTTATTTGATATTCCTCGCCGTATTGCCCGAATTGATGCGCGCGGCTATCTTAAAGCTTCGTGGGGAGATTTGTTTGCAGATGAGAGTTTGCCGATTGATTTGGTCTTTTCTCCCGAATATGAAATAGCTAAAACTTTAATGAATATCGTTAAAGTTCCGGGGATGTCTGCAGTCTATTCATTGGCAAACAAAAAATTAAATCTGCTGTCATTCCGTATCACAAAAAAATCTCCGTTGGTTCAAATTCCGCTGAACAGGTTGGAACGTGCAGCCCCCGGATTAAATATAATGATTGTCAATATTACTCGCGGCGGAAAAATAATTTTTCCAACCGGCGAAGATATGCTTCATGGCGGCGATGAAATTAATCTTTTGGTTGAAAATAGTAAAATAGAAGATGTGGTTCATCATTTTGGTTTGGAACACAAAGCCAATGAAAGAGTGGTTATTGTCGGAGGTAATAAAATAGCGCTTTATTTGGCGGAAAGATTGGAAGCTGATGACAATATCATCAGCAGCAAGGTTATCGACGATAATCTTCAGTCAGCGGCTGTTCTCGCAGAACAATTGGATAAAACGGTTGTTTTCAGCGGTTCAATAATGAGCGAAGCCATTTTGGAAGAAACCGGAATTGACACGGCTGATGCTTTGGTCGCTGTTGATTTTGAGGATAAAGATAATTTGGTTGCTGCAATGGTTGCGAAAAAGAACGGAGTTGATAATACAATAGCATTGGTCACAGAACGTACGGCAAATACTCAGATTATCAATATCGGCGAAAATATTTTGGTTGATAGAACATCTATTATGATGTCTTCCATTTTAAAAGAGCTCCGCCGCTCCTCAATAAATCAAGCCTATTCTTTGGGAGCTGCGCTTGGTGAAATATGGGAAATAGTTATTGATGAAAATTCAACTCTTGTCAATTCATCTCTGCAGGAATTAAAACTTCCAGCTGACAGCAGAATTTGCGCTTTAATTCGTGATGATGAAGTTTATTTTAATTTCAGCGATAAAAATTTTGAAGTTAAAGATCGCATAATCTTTTTCTGCGCTTCTGCTTCAATAAAAAAAGCAGAGAAAGTTTTTGTGTAAAACTGAAAATTCTTTACTATTTGCGAAAACTGCGCTAAAAATGTAATATATAATAATAAAAAATAAGGAAAAACAAATGACAAACACCAAAGTTCAAGATGATTTTTTAGGCGATATCCGTAAGAATGAAATTGCTGTAACTGTTTTTTTGATTAACGGTGTCAAATTACAAGGCGTTATCACCTGGTTTGACGAAGATTCAATTCTTCTGCGCCGCGACGGCCACACTCAGTTGATTTATAAACACGCCGTTTCAACGATTATGCCAAGTGCGGCAATTGATATTTCTGGTGACGAATAATTTTGGCAGAAATTTTAAATAAAATTATCCATACAAGTGCCGGTATTATTTATCCGTATATGGGGGATAGCAATATTAATCCGGAAGAACGCCTTGCAGAAACAGTCAGTTTGGGCGCAGCTATTAGTTTGGATATAAAATACAGCGAAATTATCCGCTTGCGGGCAATAAAAGCAGGAACATTCTTCGGGGGCGGCAATATTGAGCGTCTGGCAGCAATTTGCCGTGAAAAAGAAATAGAACTTTTGATAATTGATGCTTCTTTAACTCCAATTCAACAGCGAAACTTGGAAAAAGCGCTTAATCTTAAAATTATTGACCGTACAGCTTTGATACTTGAAATTTTCGGTGAAAGGGCTCAAACCAAAGAAGGAAGCCTACAGGTGGAGCTTGCCCATTTAACATATCAGCGCAGCCGTTTGGTTCGCAGTTGGACACACCTTGAACGTCAGCGAGGCGGCGCCGGTTTTTTAGGCGGCCCCGGTGAAACACAAATAGAATTGGATCGCCGTATTATTGATGATAAAATTGTAAAAATCAAAAAAGCTCTGGAAAAAATAAAACAAACACGCGGGCTGCAGCGTAATGCTCGTAAAAAAGTTCCTTATCCGATTGTGGCTCTGGTGGGATATACCAATACAGGCAAGTCAACATTGTTCAACCGTTTGACAAAAGCCGGCGTTTTTGCTGAGAATTTACTTTTTGCCACTTTAGACACAACTATGCGCCGCTTGTCTTTACCTTCTGGAAGAGAAGCAATTTTGTCTGATACAGTTGGTTTTATTTCGGATTTGCCTCATGAATTGATTATGGCTTTCCGCGCCACGTTGGAAGAGGTGTTGGAGGCAGACATTGTTATACAGGTTCTTGATGTGGCTAATCCCGCTGTTAAAACACAAAGGCAGGATGTTTTGGAAGTGTTGCACCATTTGGGTTTGGAGCGAATTGAATATCAACAAAATTATATAGAAGTTTACAATAAAATAGATATTGAAAATGTCTGCACCCCCGTTTCTGATGAAAAAACGGTTTTTGTTTCAGCCTTAACCGGTCAAGGATGCGTGGCTTTACTGCAAAAAATTGATACGATTTTGGCTGATGAATATGAAACGATTGTGTTGGATGTGCCGGCGCAAAATGGAAAATTGTTGTCGTGGCTTCATCAAAATGCCGAAGTTATCGGGATAGAACTTCAAAATGAGCAAATGCATATTACTGCCAAAATAGCGGCGGCAGATAACAGCCGTTTGCAAAAAATCCTTTCTCAAGGTTAAAAATAATTTTATCGGCTCAAAATTTAATTAATAAAAAAATAAATATTGCAAACATATAATCCTAAAAAAATGAAAGGTTGCAGTATGCAGTTAAAACATATTTTACAAGGAATTGAAGCTGCTCATGAATATCCTTGCGATAAGGAAGTGACTTCAATTGAACTTAATTCGCAAAACATTATTAAAGGCGGTTTGTTTATTGCTTTGAGCGGCAAAAAACAAGATGGAAAAAAATATATTCCCGATGCTTTGCAGCGCGGCGCGGCTGTCGTTGTCTATGACGGAGAATATGAAAAGCCTGAAACTGAAGCGGTTTTTGTACGCTTGAACGGAGATATGCGTGCAAATATTGCCAAAATGACTTCTAACTTTTATTCAAAATCACCGGCTTTAATTTCAGCGGTTACCGGTACTAACGGAAAAACGTCTATTGCCGATTTTACACGCCAGATGATGTCGTTTTTAGGGTATAAGGCTGCCAGTATCGGTACGATAGGCGTGGTTTCGGATGTTATGGAAAACGTAGAAACTTTAACAACTCCCGACAGTGTTACTCTGCATAAAATTCTGACAGATTTGGCAAATTTTGGCGTTGATTATGTTTCAATGGAAGCGTCGTCGGTAGGGATTGAACAATACCGCATGGATGGACTGAATATTAAAGTTGCCGGTTTTACCAATCTCACACAAGATCACCTTGATTATCATTTAACTATGGAAAATTATTTTGAGGCTAAAAAACAACTCTTTTCCCGCGTGCTGTCGGCAAACGGAACAGCTGTTTTGAATGCGGATATAAAAGAATTTGCCGAGCTTGAAAAAATATGCAAAAACCGCGGTATCAAAGTGTTATCGTACGGAATTAACGGCAGTGATTTGAAGATAATTAACCGTGTTCCGCACTCGGAAGGACAAACGCTGAAATTGTCGGTTTTTAATGAAGAATATCAAGTAGAGCTCCCCTTAATCGGTGAATTTCAGGCAATGAATGTTTTGTGCGCTTTAGGTATGGTTATTGCTTTGAAAGGACGTTTTGATAAACGGATGATAGATTATATTCCTCATATAAAAGGAGCTCCAGGCCGTTTGGACAGGGTGGGAGCATTGCCAAACGGAGCAGGAATTTACGTCGACTATGCGCATACGCCGGATGCTCTTGAAAATGTGTTAAAAACAATGCGTCATCATACTAAAAATAAACTTTGGGTTGTTTTTGGCTGCGGCGGCGATCGGGATAAACTAAAACGCCCGATTATGGGAAAAATAGCAAAAGATTTGGCTGATGAAATTGTTGTTACTGATGACAATCCGCGCAGTGAAGATGCCGCGCAAATTCGCCGTGAAATTATGGTAGAATGTCCAAAAGCTTATGAAATCGGCGACAGAATTAAAGCCATAAAATTTGCGATATCAAAATTGTCTGCCGGAGATATGCTGGTCATTGCCGGAAAAGGTCATGAAACAGGACAAAAAATAGGCGATAAGGTTATACCGATGAATGACATTGAAGAAGCAAGAAAACAGTTGGCTGAATATTAAAACGGAAAGAAAGGATTATCTATTTATGGATAATCCTTTTTCCTTTTTTGCCGGCGATAATTACTTTTTTAATTTCGGTTTTATTAAGCTGAATGTATTCATCTAAAGAGGCGGTAACGACTGCGCCGAATAAAACAACTGCCCATGACAGATACATCCAGATTAAAAAGATAGGAATAATGGCCAAGGCTCCGTAAAGGGTTGAATAGGTTGTGTTTGACATTACAAAAGAACCAAACCCCATACGCAGAAATGCAAACAGAATAACGGCAACAATTGCACCGCATAAAGCGTTTAAAATCGATACTTTTTTATTGGGAACCAGAATATAAATCAACATCAGGGCAGCCACAGTCATTAGCGGCGGAATGAGATAACTAAAAAACATTTGAGAAGTTTTACCATCGGCATCGACAAATTTTTGCAGCGTGTAAAGATATCCCCGCATAGAAAAAGCTGTTCCCAAAAGCAAGGGACCTAACGTAATAACCGTCCAATAAAGGGTTATTTTTGTGGCAATTCGGCGAGGTTGAGTAACTTTAAAAATGTAGTTGAAACTGTCTTCAATAGTCGAAAGCAGCAAAATCGCGGTGACGGCAATTCCCGATACGCCTACTGTTCCAAGTTGACCTGAATTTTTTACAACAACTTCCAGATAGCTGCGGATTTCTTCTTCAAAAGCCGGAGTAAGATTTTGAAATAAAAAATCAGCCAGCTGCGCGCGAACGCTGTCAAAAACCGGAAAAGCCGAAAAAATAGCAATACCTATGGCAATCAGCGGAACTAATGCAATCAGAGAAGTATAAGCCAATGATGAGGCAACTCTGAAAACAGCATCGGCTTTTGCTCGTTTGGTTAAGAAAAAAATAAAATCGGCAACAGTTTTCATTTTGTTGTAACAAACTGTTTTTATTTCCATAATTCACCTGC
This sequence comes from uncultured Azospirillum sp., assembly GCA_900542055.1. GTDB lineage: Bacteria > Pseudomonadota > Alphaproteobacteria > RF32 > CAG-239 > JAFUYI01. The sequence goes on from UQMA01000013.1 coordinate 15,120, forward strand.
TGAAAAAAATAGTTTACAAACAAATCAAAATCTTATAAATATTCAAGCAATTTATTTAATATCTTAATTTCACAATAAAAGCAAAGGAAAAATAAATGACTGATAATCGGTTGTTAATGAGTGGTAAAAAAGGCATTGTAATGGGCTTGGCCAATGACAAGTCAATTGCTTGGGGGATTGTTCAGGCATTAAATGCTCAAGGTGCCCGTTTGGCAATTTCGTATCAAAACGAAGTTTTGCAGAAAAGAGTTGAGCCTTTGGCCGCTCAATTGGACAACGAGCCTTTATTGATTAAATGCGATGTTTCCGATTCCGCAAGTGTTGAAGCTTGTTTTAAAGAACTCGGCGAAAAGTGGGGCAAAATTGATTTTGTTGTTCACGCAATTGCATTTTCTGACAAAAATGAATTAAAAGGCCGCACTATTGATACAACTTTGGCTAATTTTACAAACACAATGCACATTTCTTGCTATTCTTTCTTGGAAGCTTGCCGCTGTGCTGCTCCGATTATGAACGAAAACGGCTCTATTGTAACTCTTACTTATATGGGTTCTGAACGTGTTTTGCCAAACTACAATATTATGGGTGTTGCCAAAGCAGCTTTGGAAGCTTCTGTTCGTGCAGCTGCTGTTGATATGGGAGTTCAAGGTGTTCGCGTTAATGCCATTTCTGCTGGTCCGATTAAAACTTTGGCAGCTTCAGGCATCGGTGATTTCCGCAAAATCTTGCATTGGAATGAACTCAACTCTCCGCTGCGCCGCAATGTTACTCAAGATGAAGTCGGCAATATGGCATTAGCTTTGCTTTCAGATCTTGGCTCAGCAGTAACAGGCGAAGTTATTCATGTGGATGCCGGATATCATATTGTAGGTATGATTAATCTCGATAATGCACAAGAATGTGGAAAAATGCTGGTTGAAGGCTAAAACAATCTTGAGTTTTTGAGCTTAAGACCTTATTATGAGCCATTGAAAGAAATTCAATGGCTCTGTTTTTTGAAATTTAAAAAGGAAACAAATATGGCGATAGATACACAAACAGTCAGAAGAGTTGCCTTTTTGTCGCGTTTGAAAATAGAAGATGACAAAATTGAGGCAACAGAACAGGAATTTAATAAAATAATTGATTGGGTTGAGCAATTAAATGAAGTTAATACAGATAATGTTGAACCGTTGATAGCTGTGAACGATACGCCATTGGTCTGCCGAGAAGATAAAGTTGTTGAAGGCAATCAGGCCGATAAAATTTTGAAAAACGCCCCGCAGGCAGAATATGACTATTTTGTTGTTCCTAAAGTTGTGGAGTAGATAAAATGACAGATATTACAAAACTTACAATTTCACAAACACTTTTGGGATTGCGGGATAAAAAATTTTCCGCTTCGGAACTGACCAAATCTTATATTGCGGCAATGGAACAAAACCGTGATTTGAACGCTTATGTTTTGGAAACGCCCGAAACGGCTTTAGAGCAAGCAAAAGTTTCCGATGCTAATTATATTGCCGGTACTAACCGCGCACTTGAAGGAATTCCTTTGGGAATCAAAGATTTATTTTGTACAAAAGATATACGCACAACGGCTTGTTCTCATATATTGGACGGCTTTGTTCCTCAGTATGAGTCCACAGTTACTTCAAAATTATTTAATGACGGTGCTGTTTGTTTGGGAAAGCTCAATATGGATGAGTTTGCTATGGGCGGCAGCAATGAAACCAGCTATTACGGTCCCGTTGTCAATCCGTGGCATAGAGAACGTAAATTGGTTGCCGGCGGTTCATCAGGCGGTTCGGCTGCTGCGGTTGCCGCCGGAATTTGCGCTGCGGCAACAGGAACGGATACCGGCGGTTCGATTCGTCAACCATCTGCTTTTTGCGGAGTTACCGGTATAAAACCAACTTATGGTCGTTGTTCGCGCTATGGTATTATGGCTTTTGCGTCTTCGCTTGACCAAGCCGGACCAATTGCCAAAGATGTAAGAGATTGCGCCGTTTTGTTAAAGTCAATGGCTGGTTATGATGATAAAGATTCTACTTCCGTTAATAAAGAAGTTCCGGATTTTGAATCGTTTTTAGGGAAAAGTATTAAAGGATTAAAAATCGGTATTCCCGCTGAATATCGTCCTGCCGGCTTGAATGATGAAATAGCCGCTTATTGGGATAGAGGCATTGAAATATTAAAACAGGCCGGCGCTGAAATAGTTAATATTTCTTTGCCGCATACCAAATATGCCTTAGCCGCTTATTACATTATTGCTCCGGCTGAAGCTTCGTCAAATCTTGCCAGATATGACGGTTTGCGTTATGGTCTGCGTGTTGAAGGAAAACACCTTGATGATATGTACATCAATAGTCGTACGGCGGGTTTTGGCAAAGAAGTTAAACGCCGTATTATGATAGGCACTTATGTGCTGTCAGCCGGTTATTATGACGCATATTATCTGAAAGCGCAAAAAATTCGCCGTTTGATACGTAATGATTTTAATAATGCTTTCCAGAAATGCGATATTATTTTAACCCCGACGGCTCCGACGACTGCTTTTCCGATTGGTGACAAATCAATGCAGGAAAATCCGATTAACATGTGGCTGAATGATGTCTTTACCGTATCGGTCAATTTGGCAGGACTTCCGGGGATGAGTTTGCCTATCGGTTTGTCAAAAGACGGTTTGCCGATGGGGTTGCAGCTTATCGGACGCGCATTTGATGAAGAAACAATTTTCAAAACCGCCGCGGTTTTGGAACAAGAAGCAAAATTTGAGGGGTTGAAGTGATGATATTAGAAGGAAAAACCTGTAATTGGGAAATTGTTTGCGGTTTGGAAATTCATTGCCAAATTATATCAAAATCAAAAATATTCAGCTCGGCTTCAACTCATTTCGGTTCAGACGTTAATCAAAATGTTTCTTTTGTCGATGCCGGAATGCCGGGGATGCTGCCGACATTGAATGCAGAATGTGTTCATCAAGCGGTTAAAACAGGTTTGGGATTGCGAGCGGTTATTAATAAATATTCCGAATTTTCGCGCAAAAACTATTTTTATGCCGATTTGCCTCAAGGCTATCAGATTACGCAGTTTCGCTATCCGATAGTCGGTGAGGGCGTGGTAACCATTGATTTGGACGACGGCAGCACAAAAGACATACGTATTGAGCGTATGCATATTGAGCAAGATGCCGGAAAATCTTTGCATGATATGTCGCCTACCAAAAGTTTTATTGATTTGAATCGTGCCGGTGTTGGATTAATGGAAATTGTTACCAAACCGGATTTCAGCGCACCGGAAGAAGCAGGGGCTTTTCTTAAAAAACTGCGTTCGATTTTGCGTTATCTCGGAACTTGCGATGGTAATATGAACGAAGGTTCTATGCGTTGCGATGTTAATGTTTCCGTTCGTCCTGCGGGCAGTGGCGAACTTCGCACCCGCTGCGAAATGAAAAACGTCAATTCTGTAAAATTTGTCATGCAGGCTATTGAAAATGAAGCCCGCCGCCATATCGAAGTTTATGAAAACGGCGGAACAATTGAACAAGAAACACGTCAGTTTGATCCGGTAACCGGACAGACAAAAGTTATGCGCAAAAAAGAATTTGCTCATGATTACCGCTATTTCCCTGAACCGGATTTGCCTCCGTTGATGCTGAGTGATGATTATATTAATGAAATCAAACAAAATCTCCCCGAATTGCCGGATGCCAAAAAAACGCGTTTTGTTGAAACAATGGGGCTGACCAAATATGACGCGATGGTTATTTGTGAAAATAAAGAGGTGGCTGAATTTTTTGAAAAGGCAGCGGCCGGACATGACGGCAAAAAAGTGGCAAACTGGTTGATGGGTGATTTTTTTGCTATGCTTAACCGCAAAAACGCTACAATTGAAAACTCTCCGGTTTCAGCTGAAAATTTGGGCAAGCTTGTCGGTTTGATTGAACAAAACATTATTTCGGGCAAAGCCGCTAAAGATGTTTTTGAAATTATGTCCGATACTGGCGATGATCCTGAAAAAATAGTGGAAGAAAAAGGTTTGAAACAAGTTACGGATACATCGGCAATTGAAGCTATTGTCGATGCTGTGATTGCAAACAATCCTGATAATCTTGCTGCTTATCGCAACGGAAAAGTAAATTTGCGCGGCTGGTTTGTTGGACAAGTTATTAAAGAGTCTAAAGGCAAAGCCAATCCTCAGATTGTGAACGAACTGTTGAGCAAAAAACTTTAGGAAAAGATAAAAAGCGGCGTTTAAGCCGCTTTTTATAGTTTTTGTATAAATGTCTTTATGCTTTTTTAATATGTTGCAGACAATATAAATATACTTGAATTTATGTATAATAGACAGAAAAAGTATAATAAATTTGACAAAATGCTTTTATTTTGAAAAAAAGTGTGTTAATGTAAAGAAAATGGATTAATTATTTAGGAGCAAAACCATGGCTAAAACGTATTCATTAAACGATATGGGGGTTACGGCAGACGACTTGATAATGTTGGATGCTGCAGGTATCAGTTTTGATGAAACTGACAATATTTCTGAAGAAAAACGAGATGAAATTTTAAGTGAACTTTATAAACTGAAACAAAAAGCCAAGGAAGATACAAAAGCTCCTGAAGATAAAAATAAGGAAATTGAACCTGCCACAGCTGAACAAATCAGAGATATGAACCGCAGACTTAAAAACGGTGAACATTTGAGCGCTAATGAAGTTGCTTCAGCTGTCGCTGCCGGCGGTATTGTATCAAAAGATATGCGCGCTGAAATCAAAAACACTGTGGTTAATTTTGCAAATTCTGAAAATGCCGGTCAAGAAGATGCGAGAGCGGTTGCTTATTTGCTGGATGAACTTGACGGTAAACATGTCGATGACCAGAAAAACAGACATTCTGTTGAAGAATATAAAAAACAGTTTAATGATAATCCGGAAATTTTGGAAGCTGCAAGCAAAAAACTTGAAGCTGTAAACAATGCTCCGACCACAGCCGCAAAAACATACAGCAAAGAAGACATTGACGGTATGATGAAAGCTGCCGATGTTTATTTGAAAGCTCCTGATGAAGTTGATAATCATGAAATTTTGGAAAAAGCAAATCCAAAATATAAAGAAACACATGCTCAGTTGTTTGAAGATCAATTGAAAGAAATACAAGACGTTATTAGAGATTATGGAGAAGGTAAAGCCGATATTTCTCCAGAAGCTGCCGAGTCTATGCAAAAACTTATCGAAACCTACGGTAAAGAATATTCAAAAGGCAAACTTGTACCAAATATGTCTTATGATGTTACTCCCGAAGCGGCTTTGGCAAACCAGCGCTTGGCTTTCGAAAAGCCTTCATTGGCAAAGGCTTTGGAAGAAAAAAATGCTGAAAAGGCTGAAACCAAAGAAGAAGTTGTTGTAGAGCAAACTGAGGAAGAAAAAGATGCACCAAAATACAGCCGTGATGATATCCGCGGTGCACACAAAACAGCAGGTAAGGATCGTACGGTTGAACAGTGGAAAATGCTTTATGAGCAGATTGATCATAATCCTGAATTGAAAACGGATAAAGATCGTGAAAAAGCCAAGAAAAAATTGGATGAAGACTTTAATCGCACAGCCAACAAAGGTGTAAAGAAAGCTTTTGAAGAAGAAAAAGCTTTTAATCAACAAGCTATTAAAAAAATTAAGTATAATTTAGAAGCCGCTCCGTTAGCCGATGAGTTGATTGAAAAAATTGCAAATGCTAAAAATGATGCCGATAGACAAGACGCAATTAATGTTTTCAAACTTGAAACAGCCAGACAATATGTCGCTAATCAACGTGATGAAGGGTTGCTGGATTTTGTTCGTAAAGATTTAGAAGAAAAACTGAATAATAACGGAGGCGATAAAAATCGAAAAATTGCCGCCGGATATCTTTTGGATGAAAATGGCAAACTAAAAGATAATATTCTTTATAAAGATCAAAGCAAAGAACAAGAGCAAAGCAATGTGGCTCCGACTTTTGTTGCTAATCTTCAAAACGAAACTCAAAACGGCAAAAATAGTAAGTCTGCTTACGCTGATGGAGTAAAGGAAAGCAAGGATGTCAACGGACCTCTGAAAACAGCTGAAGCTCAAGCAGAAACAAAGGCTGCCGAAAAACCTGCTGATGAGAAAAAAAGAAAGAAAGGTTTGTTTGGACGTATAGGAGATTGGGCTAAACGCAACTGGAAAAAAGTAGCTGTCGGTGCGGCTTTGGTGGCAGCCACCTTTTTTGGAGCTAAAAGCTGCAGCAATACTCAAACTCAGGGGAATAATGAAGACAAAGCCAAAACAGAAATTAAAACACAGCCTAAGCAACAGCAAGATGGACGGGTTGCTCTTCCTGAAGTAGAGGTTAAAGGAAAACAAACTTTTGATTTGAATATGGCTCATCAATATTGCAAACGTATGGGCTATCAGGATAATAAGAGCGAAGATGATGCAATTGCTAAATACTTGCTTGACCGCGGAACCTATGAAAGGGTAAGTTCAAAAGTAGCCAGCCACTTGGGAATTGATAAACTTTCTACCGATGAACAGATGGCAATTTTGGCAACTGTTCGTGGAAATACTCCTGATAAGGCTCCGATGATTGATGCTATTATAAAAGGAACTGAAACTAATGTTGCTAAAATAGCTAAGTCTGGAATCAGTAAAGAAACCGAAAAGTTTTTGGTTAAGAGAGAAAACGGCACTATTCAATATAAAGATCCGGAGCAGTTTACTAAACAAACTGGAACTCAAAGTATTGAAGTAAGCAAGGATAAAATTGCCGAAAAAGGAAAAACATTAGGTTATCATGCTGTTCAAAGAAGTAATAGTGGTAGATAATGTGATTTTATAAAAACCCAAAAAAACTCCCGAATTTCGGGAGTTTTTTTGTGCGTAAACAATTGTGAAAACAATTTATAAAAGCCGGATATTATCCGGCTTTTACTGATTTTTTTGACTGATTAATAACTTCTGGCGTAGATGACGTCCATTGTCGCCGGTTTTCCGGTTAAAAGACATTCACCCTCAGTATTGCTCTGATCAAAAGGAATACAGCGGATAGTAATTTTCATGGCTTTCAAAATTTCTTCTGTTGCCGGATCAGCGCACCATTTACCGCGGATAAAAGCAACTTTGCCGTGTTTGCCGTCTTCAATCCATTCATTGCTGTTGGCAAAATATTCGGCAAATTGTTCTTTGCTGGTAATATCAGTGCGGATATTCTTTTCTAAACGTTTTTTTGCGTTGTTGTACATTTGTTTTTGAATGTTTTGCAAACGTTCTTCAATTGTGCTTACAAAAACATCTTTAGCAATAATTTCTTTGCCTTCCTGTGTATTGACTTTCAGACGTTCGCGAACCATAAGATTGTTTCCGTCAATGTCGCGCAAACCGATTTCTATAATAATCGGCGCTCCTTTTTTAGTCCATTCCCAAAACTTGTCGGCAGGCTTTTTATCGCGGCTGTCGATTTTAATTCTGATTTTGTCGCCTAAAGGCATTTTGCCTTTGAGCTCAGCTTTTAGTTCATTGACATAAGCCATAATTTTTTCGGCATCAGCTTCATTTTTTATCAATGGCAGAATAATGATTTGATAAGGAGCAACGGCAGGAGGAACAACCATGCCTTCATCATCGGCGTGCGTCATAATCAAACCGCCGATAAGACGGGTAGAAACCCCCCAAGAAGTTGTGTAAGCATATTCTTGTTGATTGTTTTTGTTAACAAAGGAAATTCCTGCCGATTTGGCAAAGTTCTGTCCCAAAAAGTGTGAAGTTCCGGCTTGTAAAGCTTTTCCATCCTGCATCATGGCTTCAATGCAATAAGTATCGACAGCCCCCGGAAATTTTTCGTGTTCTGGTTTGCGTCCTACCAAAACCGGCATAGCTAAATAATCTTCAGCAACTTCGCGATAAACTTCAAGCATTTGTTTTGCACGTGCCTCAGCCTCTTCTTTAGTGGCGTGTGCCGTATGTCCTTCCTGCCACAAAAATTCGCGAGTGCGCAAAAACAGTCGAGGACGCATTTCCCAACGAACAACGTTTGCCCATTGGTTGACCAAAACCGGCAAATCGCGGTAAGATTTAATCCATTTTGAAAAACTGTCGGCAATAATGGTTTCGGATGTTGGGCGGACAATCAAAGGTTCATCCAAAGGCGATGCCGGAACCAATTTTCCATCTTTGCTTTCCAGTCTTGAATGAGTTACAACAGCCATTTCTTTGGCGAAACCTTCCACATGGTCGGCTTCTTTTTGGAAAAACGACAAAGGAATAAACATCGGAAAATAGCAATTTTCATGATTAGTTTCCTTAAATTTTTCGTCAAAAATATCACGGATACGCTCCCACATGCCGTATCCCCATGATTTGATAACCATACACCCCGGAGAAGCTGAGTTTTCGGCCATATCGGATTCAGATACAACGTTTTGATACCATTCGGGGTAGTTGTCTTTTCTTGTTCTTTTTAATGTCATAGTTTATTCCTTTTTTCATAACGTAACGAAAAGTCCGCAATCCCAATATTGCAGACTGCGGACCTAAATTAGCATTACGGCAAAAAGATGTCTACTACAAAATATCGTCGATTTCCTTAAATATTTTGCGTATTTTTTTGTTTTCTTTCTTGTCAGCGCTGGTCGAAAACATATTTTTGCGTGCCTGCTGATTGTTCATAATTTGAGTATTAGCGGCTTGCGCTTGTGATAAAGCCAGTTCTTTATTGCTTTGCGCCTGAGCTTTTAAGAGTGTTTTTTGCTCGTCGGATAAAGTTGAATTGTCAATTTTTGCGATAGCTTCGTTATAATCTTCTTGTATTTCAGCCGTTTCTTTTTCAATCCAACTTTTTTTAATGTGTTCTTTGGCGTTGGCTTCAGCGTTTGCAAACAAAAAGGCAATAGCTGCAAGCAAGTATACGATATTTTTCATTTTGCACCTCAAAATTGTTAACTTATACGATTTCAAATATATATATGGTATATGAAAAAATCAAGCTGTTTTGCCTTTAAAAAAAGCTCTTGCTAAATTTTAAAAAAGGGAATAGGATTTTTTTATTCGCAGCAAAGCGGATGTAGTATTAACCTGTTTGTGAAAAGGATTAAGATTATGGCAGCAGGAACAGTTAAATGGTTTAATAAAAGAAAAGGTTACGGCTTTATTACTCCTGATGAGGGCGAAAAAGACGTGTTTGTTCACATTTCGGCAGTTAAAGAAGCCGGATTGCGCACATTGAATGAAGGCGATAAGGTTAGCTATGAAACCATGACCGAACGCGACAGAATTGTCGCCGGCAATATTAAGCTGCTGTAATCGCATTAATTTTCAAAAAGCCCGACGGATAAAAATTTCGTCGGGTTTTTTTGTTGATTATTAACAATTTGTTGAATAAATCCAAATAAAATGCTAACAATTGTGTAGTATGTAAAAATTAAGGAAAGGTAAGTATGGCTAGTTCAGAAATTATGGACCGTCTGGTTCCGATGGTTATCGAACAAACACCTCAGGGGGAACGCTCGTTTGATATTTTTTCACGCTTGCTGAAAGAGCGTATCATATTTTTAACCGGACAAGTCGAAGATGAAATGGCGTCTTTGGTCTGTGCTCAATTGTTGTTTTTGGAAGCGGAAGATCCTGAAAAAGACATTTTTATGTATATCAATTCTCCTGGCGGCGTTATCACTTCAGGAATGGCAATTTATGATACAATGCGCTATGTCAGCTGTGATATTAATACTTTGTGCATTGGACAGGCTTGTTCTATGGGGTCTTTTTTGCTGGCAGGAGGTACAAAAGGAAAACGCTTCTCTTTGCCAAATTCGCAAATTATGATTCATCAGCCTTCAGGCGGAGCTCAAGGAAAGGCTTCCGATATTGAAATTCAGGCTAAATTAATTTTGGATATGCGCCGCCGCTTAAATTTGATTTATTCCGAAAATACGGGCCAAGAACTCTCGGTGATAGAAAAAGCTATGGACCGCGATAATTTTATGGTGCCTGAAGAAGCTTTGAAATTCGGATTGATTGATCACATTGTTACTAACCGCAAAGAGATAGGCAAATAAAAATGAGTGAAGAAAATAAAGATCAGCTGTGTTGTTCGTTTTGCGGCAAAAGCCAGTCTGAAGTCAAAAAATTAGTGGCCGGCCGCGGCGTGTATATTTGCGATGAATGTATTCAAGTTTGCATTAATATCGTTGCAGACGAAATGAACGAAATCGAAAAAGAAAATAAACCCGCAGTTTCAGAACATATGCATGGTGAATTGCCAACCCCTTCTAAAATAAAGGCTTTTCTTGATCAATATGTTATCGGGCAGGATTTTGCAAAAAAAGTATTGTCGGTGGCTGTATATAATCATTATAAGCGCTTGAACTGCAAAGAACACAACAGTGATGTAGAAGTTTCTAAATCAAACGTTATCTTAATTGGACCGACCGGAAGCGGAAAAACATTATTGGCGCAGACTTTGGCCAAAATTTTGGATGTTCCTTTTGCAATTTCCGATGCTACAACGTTGACTGAAGCCGGTTATGTCGGAGAAGATGTCGAAAATATTATCCTGAAATTGGTGCAGGCGGCGGATTATGATATTGAAAAGGCCCAAAGAGGAATAGTTTATATTGATGAAATTGATAAAATTAACCGCAAAGGTGACGGACCGTCGATTACGCGCGATGTTTCGGGCGAGGGCGTTCAACAGGCACTTTTGAAAATTATTGAGGGAACCGTTGCCAATGTTCCACCGCAAGGCGGACGCAAACATCCTCAACAGGAGTTTTTGCATGTCGACACTTCAAATATTTTGTTTATTTGCGGCGGTGCGTTTGCCGGTATTGAAAAAATTATCAATAACCGCAGCGCAAAGACTTCAATAGGTTTTGGGGCTGCTGTTGCCAGCAAAAAAGAACAGCCTGTCGGCGAGGCCATGAAGTTGATTCAGCCTGAAGATTTGCTGAAATACGGTCTTATTCCTGAATTTATCGGACGATTGCCGATTATTGCATCGCTTGAAGATTTGGATGAAAAGGCGCTGGTTAAGATTTTAACCGAACCTAAAAATGCTTTGGTTAAACAATATGTCGAATTATTTAATATGGAACATGTTAAGCTGACAATTACCGACGATGCGTTAACTGCAATTGCTAAGAAAGCCATTGAACGCAAAAGCGGTGCTCGCGGCCTGAGAGCAATTATGGAAGAAAAATTGCTTGAGTTAATGTACAATATTCCCGACAAAAAAGATGTTGAGGAGATTATTGTCGATGCGGATGTTGTTAACGGCATTAAAGAACCGATGTTAGTTTATAATAAGGCGGCTGAAGCGCTAGGCGCGGAATAGTCAAATTTGGGGCTGTGATTTTACCGGATGAAAAATATGATTGAAATAAAAGCTCTTACTAAAAAATTCGGCAATTTTACAGCCCTTGATAATATTAATTTCAGCGCGGAAAGCGGTGAAATTATCACCTTGCTGGGGCCAAATGGCGCCGGAAAATCAACCTTGATGAAGTGTATTTGCGGTTATTGGAAACCTGATGGCGGTAATGTTTTTATTGACAATGTCAATTTGGGCGAAAATTTGCTTTCTTCACTGAAAAAAATAGGGTATATGCCTGAAAATACGCCGTTATATGGAGATATGAAAGTTTATGAATATCTGCAATTTGTTGCCGGAATTTTTAGTTTGTCGAATAATGAATTTGAACAAAATCTGAAAACGGTAGTTGATAAATTAGAATTGTCTGCTGTTCTTAAACAGAAAATTTCAACTTTGTCCAAAGGTTTTCGCCGGCGTGTAGGTGTTGCCGGTGTGATTTTGCACAAACCGCAAATTTTAATTTTGGATGAACCGACTGAAGGTTTGGATCCTAATCAAAAAATTTCGTTACGCTGTTTTTTGAAAGAATATGCTAAAAAAAATAACGCTACGGTTTTAATTTCGACTCATTTGCTGGAAGAAACAGAAGCCTTGTCTTCAAGAGTTTTAATGCTTTGTCGGGGGCGCTTAATCAAAGATGCTATGATTGAACAGCTGAAACGTGAAGCGCCGAACGGTGATTTAGGATTATTATTTCACAATTTGACTTCTGCGGAGATTGAAAATGTTCAGCAGCCTTTATAAGCGTGATTTGTCAGGATTCTTTTACAGCAGCGGCGCATATATTATTTACGCCATATACGCTGTTCTTACGGCTATTATGGCTTTTTTCTGGGGAGAATATCTTGATTTTCCTGATCAATCTTTATTGTCGGTTTTTGCTTATCAACCGCAGATTTTGATAATTATTATTCCGGCTATCACAATACGCAGTTGGTCTGATGAACACAAAAACGGTACGTTAGAAAATTTGTTGACTTATCCGATTTCGAGTTTTTCGTTGGTTATGGCAAAATTTTCAGCTTCTTTTACCATTAGTGCTGCAATGCTTGTGTTTTCTTTGCCTTTGCTTTTTTGTTCTTCATTTTATTTGCAGACAGATTGGGGAAATGTTTTTTGCAGCTATTTAGGTGCTTTATGCATGATTGCTGTGCTTTGCGCGGCAGGTTGCTTGATTTCTTTCAGTGTTGCAAGTCCAGCGGCAGCCTATCTTTTGGGGCTGGTCTTTGCTGTTTTATGGATTGATTTCAATTGGGGAAAAATTATTACTTCAAATTTGCAAAATATACCATTTTATCTTGACGGCGTTTTGGATTTTAGCCGCAATTATCAAAATTTTCTCAATGGACAGTTAAATCCGGCCAGTTTATTTTATTTTATCAGTTTTTGCATGCTATTGTTATTATTCAATTGGTTAACTGTCAGTAATCGGAGAGCGGCAATATGAAAAAAATATTAATAAGTTTTTTGGCTTTTGCTGTTTGGATGATGGTTAATTTCAGCTGCGGATGGTTATTCGGCGATATTAATTTTGATATGACTTCAAAGAAAAATTATACTTTGGATAAAGCTTCTGTTTCAGCGGCGCAATCTTTAAAACAAAAAATTGATTTCAAGCTTTATATTTCGGACAAGCTTTCTACATACAAGCTGGAAAGCTATATTTATGCCGAATATGTAATTGCCATATTGGAAAATTATCAAAAAAATAATCCGCAATATATAAATTTGCAAATAATTCCTGTTAAAGCATATTCCGCTGAAGCAAAGTATGCCGAAGAAATAGGATTGAAAACATTGCTTTATGAAAGTGAGCCTTTTTATTTTGGCCTGCAAATAAGTAATGGAGATAAATCTCAGGTGATAGCCGAACTTGTTCCTGAACGCCGTGCTTATTTGGAGGGCGATATAAATCGAATATTGTCTAATTTAACGGTAGATGAAAAAAATATTGTTGGAATTATATCGTCGGAATTTTCACCTTTTTCTGAAAATAAAAAAAACAAAATATGGTCGTTGTTTGATGAATTGTCGACAGATTACAAATTTGTAAATATATCAAAAAACGCACAGTATATTCCGCTTGATGTAAAAGCCTTGATTGTTTTGAACCCAAATGAATTGCCGCCATTGCTGGTTTATGGGCTTGATCAATATTTGATAAGGGGTGGAAAACTTATTGTTTTTGTAGACCCATTTTCTGAAATTGCACAATTTTATAAAGGGTATCCTCCGCAAAGCCACAGCAATATTGTTCCATTGCTGCAAAATTGGGGAATTAATTATGATAACAAACAAATTGTAGGAAGTTTGAGCGAGGCACTGAAAATTTCTTCAGAAGGATTGGCTTATCCTTTGTGGTTTTTTGTGACAGATAATACGGGATTAAAATTACATTTTCGTACTTCAGGTTCTTTGTCGATAAAGCCGGCTGATGATGTTAATTATGAAATTTTGGCTGTATCTCCTAAAGATTCCGGAACGCTTGCTACAAATTTTTTGCGTTATTCTTCCAAAAGAAATGCTCTGGAACATTATGAAAACGGCAATCAAAGTTATATTCTGGCAGTGCGTGCCAAAGGAAAATTTACGTCAAACTATACGCAAGGATATTTTTATGATACAGAATTTTCGGAGCAGATACCTCCTTTTGAGTTTTTCGCGCAGCCGGAGTCTGAACTTGCGGTAATTGCAGATTCTGATTTTGTTTCGGATGATGCCTGGGCTCTTGAAAGTGATGAAAACAATCCTGTTTTCGGTACGGTTCCTTATGCCGACAATGCCGAATTTATACTCAGATTGCTCAAATCAATGTTGGCAGATAATGAAAAATTATTACCGGACGCTTATCCAAAACATATAGATACATCAAGCATTATTACCACTGTTTCGATGCCGATAATTGGACAATATGAGCAACAGTATGCAGAACTGGTGTTAAAATATAATCAAGCAAAAAGAGGTATTGCCGATGCCAAAGCATATGCAGCTGCTTCGGATACAGGCAGTCGGTTAAAATATACTCAAAAAATAAAACAAGCGGAAGAAGAGGCTGAAAAACTGAACAGCAAGCTGGAAGCTCTTAAATATCAGCAAAAATATGAAATTAAACATGCTATCGATAATTTAATATGGCTGAATATTATAATATTCCCTGTGTCGTTGTTGTTTATGTTTATAATCTTAAGCTGTATTGTTCGCTATTATAATTTAAAGAGGATAAAATGAATAGAAAATTAGCTATTACTACTGTTTTTCTCGTTTTGTTGGGCGGACTGTCGATAGCAGGTTTGAAAATTGCGCCTGATTTTTATGATTTCGGAGAGAAATTATCGGAAAAGTTGGAAACAATAAACAGCTTTACTATCGATAACTCAATGCAAGTCGTGCGCAAAAACGGAGTTTGGTCAAGCCAAGAAGACGATTTTTATCCTGTTGATAATGATGTAGTCGAGTTATTTTTCAAAGAAATGAAAAAAAACTCACTAAAAGCTGAAATTTGCGAGGGAAAACCGGATGCTGAACCAGGGATGGTTTTACATGGAAAAAAAGATATTGATGTTTTTTATGATGAGAATAATGAAATAAATACCAAAATAGTTTTGACCGACCATAAAAAATGCTATGTTCTTACCGGCGATTTCAGAATTCCCGCTCAGCCGTATCAATGGTTTGTTCAGCCTTTATTACCTTTTTCAAACCAAAATATAGAAGAAATATATGGGGCTGATCCTGCGCAATTTGCTTTTTCAGAATTGTTTTTTTATCAGGCTGTTCATAATAATGATTTTGAGGATTGGGACAATAAAAAAATTAAAATAATAATGAATAACGGTATTATTGCGGAATTGACAATATATGCTCAAGGACACAGCTATTGGATGTCTGTTAATTTGACAACAACAGCTTTGCCGTCGATTGAAGCGGATGAATTTGTAAAAAATAACGGCTTCCTTTATGAAGGCTGGTATTTTGAAATTCCACAGCCGGAAGGAAGCCGTTTGTTTAATTACGGATTGTAGAAATTAAATTGTTCCCGGTTCAAAATCATCAAAGCTTGAAAAGTCTGAAATACTGGTCCCGTATATATCTTGCAATCTGCGCAGCATTTGGTCATTTATTTCCATTGTGCATTTTTTACGGCCGAATTCGGCATCTCCTAACAAATCTTTATAGGCCATGCCGTACATAGAGCAAACACGTTCACGATAGGCAACAAATTGATCGTCCATATCTTTTAGGTTGCCGCGAATCATTCCGTTTCCGTTGTTCCACTTTTTGAACTCTTCAAGTTTTAAAATTTGAGTATAAAAATTGTTCATAGCTGCGGTTTGGCGTTTTATTTCTGGATTTAAGCAGTTTATATATTCGCGCGGTGTATTTCCTGCAATGTTTTCAACACATTTATTGTATTCTTTTTGTTCAAAGTCGTAACTTGTATTATAAAGCGAGTTAGATTCAGTTTTTTGGTTTCCCAACGTTTGTGCATGAGCATAGGATGCAAAAACTGAAACCATAGCTGCTGCGGCTATAATATTTTTTAACATTTGGTTTTCTCCTTATAAAATTGAATGTATTGTAAAATAAGCTTGCAAAAAGTCAAATAAATAAACAGTGTAGGCTTGATTTTGCCTTTGTTATACATTATATGTAATTACATATAATGTATAAGAGGTAACAATGGAAGATGAGTTATGTAAAAAAGCCGATGAACTTTGGTATTATTTTGAAAGAGAACTTTTTACTAATGAAGGGCAATTTTCTTATGATACAAATTTAGTGTTTGCGTTTTCCGATTATGTAAATTCTCTCAGCAATGAAGATTTGTGCGAATTTTTAGATATCGATTCGCATGAAATAGCTGATAAGTTCAGACTTCTGCTGAATAATGGAATAGATGTTTGGTTGAAATATTTTTCAAAAACTATGGCGTTGCTGTAAACTAATTTAACATCTCTATAAAATCTTTTTCACTTAATATGCTTATTCCCAATTCAGCGGCTTTTGCAGCTTTGTTTCCGGCATCAGTTCCCAATATAACAAAGTCGGTATTTTTTGAAACAGAGCCAGACACTTTTGCGCCGGCGGATAAAGCTTTTGCTTTGGCCTCAGCACGGGTTAAATGTTCAAGTGTTCCGGTAAAGACAACAGTTTTGCCTGAAAGAGCGGTGCTATGGTTTGCTGTATCAGTAAAATCTTCTATATTTATGTAAGATAAAAGTGATGAGATTGTATTTAAATTGTGTTCTTCTTGAAAAAATTCAACCATATCTTTAGCCATAGCTTCTCCGATTCCATCAATAGCAAGTAATTTTTCTGTATTTCGGTTCTGCATATCTTCAGCAAAATTTTTCCACGAGGTAAAGTTTTGAGCTATTAATCTTGCGGTTGCAATGCCGACTTGCCTTATCCCCAAAGCGTATATAAAACGAGCTAACGAAATTTTTTTGCGTTTATTTATGGCATTAAATAAATTTTCTACCGATTTTTTCCCCCAGCCTTCACGTTGTTCTATTTTTAATCCGAGATTATGGTTAAACAAATCTTCTTCTCCTTGGTTACGCTGTTCCAAGGTAAAAATATCAACAGGATTTTTAATAATTCCTTCGTGATAAAATTCTTCAATAATTTTTGCCCCCAAACCATCAATGTCCATTGCGTCTCGCGATACAAAATGCTTCAGTCTTTCAATTGCCTGAGCCGGACAAGTCAAACCTCCGGTGCAGCGTCTGACAGCTTCGTCTTCTTCTCTGATGGCATGAGCGCCGCATTGAGGACAAAAATGAGGAAATGAAAATTCTTGCGAATCAAGAGGACGTTTTTCTTTTATAACTGCAACTATTTGCGGAATAACATCGCCGGCACGCTGAATAATTACACTATCGCCGATTCTTATGTCTTTTCGCTTAATTTCGTCTTCATTGTGCAGCGTGGCATGCGACACAATTACTCCGCCCACGTTAATAGGCTCTAAATCAGCAACCGGAGTTAAAGCGCCGGTTCTTCCTACTTGTATACGAATATTGTTTATTACTGTAATAGCTTGTTCTGCCGGAAATTTATGCGCAATAGCCCAACGCGGAGTTCTTGTCAAAAATCCCAACCGTTCTTGTAAAGCAATATCGTTTACTTTATAAACCACGCCATCAATATCATAAGCCAAACCGGCTCGAATCTGCATTAAATTTTCGAAAAAGCTTTCGATTTCTTTAACCGAATGGCAAAGTTGATTATTGGGATTGGTCGGAAATCCCCAGTTTTGCAAATGATTGAAAAAGTCTTCTTGTGAACTCCATACTCGATTAGAAACTTCTCCCCAGGTATAAGCAAAAATACTTAAGTTTCGTTCTTTGGTAAC
Organism: uncultured Azospirillum sp.; assembly: GCA_900542055.1. Classification (GTDB taxonomy): domain Bacteria; phylum Pseudomonadota; class Alphaproteobacteria; order RF32; family CAG-239; genus JAFUYI01. Next base: position 32,841 of record UQMA01000013.1, read on the forward strand.
TTTGGGATCAAGTTGCCGCAAAGAACCGGCAGCAGCATTTCTAGGATTCGCAAAAAGTTTTTTTCCTTCATCTTCATTTTTTTGATTCAAAGCAAAAAAGTCTTTTTTGGCCATATAGACTTCACCTCGGATTTCAAGAATTTCGGGAACATTGCCCGAAATTTTTTGCGGAAGTTGGCTTATTGTTCTCAGATTGGCGGTAATATCTTCGCCGGTTGTTCCGTCTCCGCGGGTTGCTCCCTGCACAAAAATACCGTGTTCATAGCGTGCGGTAAAGGATAATCCGTCAATTTTGGGTTCGCACATAAAGCTGATATCAGAATCGCTGTGCAAAAAACGTTTTACCCCCTCAATAAAGTTTTCGACTTCTTCAATAGAAAAAACATCTCCCAAAGACAACATCGGAAAACGATGAGCAACTTTACCAAAGCCGCTTTGCAGCGGAGCGCCGATTCTTTTTGATGGGCTGTCTGGGCGAATCAGCTGAGGAAATTGAGCTTCCAGTTCAATATTGCGTTGTTTTAATGCGTCATATTCCGCATCGCTCATGTATGGTGCGTCATTTTGATAATAGGCAATATCGGCTTTAGCCATTTCTTGGGCTATTTTTTCAAGTTCTGCAGCTGCTTGTTTTTCGGTTATGGTTTCGATTTCTGGCATTTTGAATCTTTCCTTATAAAAGTCCTTGCCATTATATATAGTTGTTTTATAGAGGTAAAGCCGGTTTTTACATAATTATATTTAGGAAAAAATCAAAATAAAACAGGCGTCTAATTGAAAAAACGCCTGTTTATGTTTAGGATTGATACTGTATTCAATTATAAAGGAGCAACAACCATCATCATTTGCCGACCTTCAAGTTTAGGCTCCGATTCTACTTTACAAATGTTTTCCAAATCGTCGACCAAATTACTTAATACTTTGCGCCCCATATCATTAGCACTCATTTCACGTCCTTTAAATCTGATGGTAAATTTAACTTTATCACCTTGTTCCAAGAACTTTTTAGCTTGTTTTACTTTAACTTCATAATCATGAACATCAATCATCGGGCGTAATTTAAGTTCTTTAATGTTTACAATTTTCTGATTTTTTCTGGCTTCATTTTTCTTTTTTTGTTGTTCATATTTATACTTGCCATAATCCATAATCTTGCAAACAGGCGGAACAGCTTGGGGGGAAATCTCAATCAAATCAAATCCGGCTTCATCAGCTAATGATAAAGCTTCTTTGATAGATACGATTCCTTTGTTTTCTCCGTTTTCATCAATTAACCGAACTTCTTTTACTCTGATTTCTTGGTTAACGCGCGGTCCGTCGCCTTCTCGTACTGGCGCATTGTTATTTTCTTTAATTATTGTATCCTCCATAAGTGTTTGAACAATCTAATAATAATCAACAAATTGATATTATCAAGCAAAATTTCATAATGTAAACGCTGTTTTTGACGATTCTTTGCGGCCCCATATTGTAATGTTGAAGGCCAAAATCATATAATTACACTTATTTATATAGGCGACGTATAAAAGCATTAAATGGATTATGATAAAAAAACAAAAAAAGCTAAAAAAGTTATTGACAATGAGTAGGTGATAGCTTATAAGGGGTTCTTGTCAGCGAGAGCTGATGAGCTGATGGAAGA
>UQMA01000014.1 GCA_900542055.1 uncultured Azospirillum sp.
CCCCCCATGGGGTTTTCCCTGCCGGTAAAGTTATTTTGTTGCTTGTTTCAATAGTTTTGCTAATCTTGGTGGAAAAGTGAAAAACGGATAAAAGAATTTCATAAAACAAAAAGATTGTATAGAAATATATTTTATGCTACAAAATCAATATATTCAAATTAGTATTTTTATAATTAAAATTAAAAATTTATGGAACAAGTTGCTCTTTTTAAGGGGTATATCCTTGAGTTTATTGCATTTTTTGTCGCAGCTATCATTGTTCTGGCCGCTTTTTTGGTTCGAGAATGTATATGGATGAAAAAAAATGCAAAGCATGCTGTTTCTCCTGAAGAAGCAAATAAACACAGTACACAAACTTTTATGTGGGTATGTGTTTTTTTATTTATTTGGGTGGCAGCTATTTTGACCTGCACTTTATATGTAACAGGCGGCAGATGGTTCGAATATGCGCTTATTGCAGCGTCTTCGGTCGGGGGTGTTTGTTTGAGCATTGCTTTGCTGAAGAAAAAATTTTAACAAAAAAACACTGGTTTGCTTGAAAAAGTACAAACCAGTGTTTTTTTTGATTAAAACTTAGTAGTATCTTACTTTTCCGTTTGTTTTTTTCGACTGTTCCGAAATATATTCTTCCAATTCCCGCAATGTGATATAACCGTCTTTGTTTTTATCTATTGTATCAAACTGTTCGTCAGGTTCCTGGTAAATTCCTTCTTTACGTGCTTTGCGGATTTGTCTTCTAGTTTCTCTTGATTCTTTGTATTTTGTTTTAGCGCCAAATTCTTCTCTGCTGAGCCTTCCGTCCTGATCTTCATCATACGTGCTCAATTGATACATAGCGTTTTTTTGTGAACTGTTGATATAGTTGGCGGGAGGGTTGAATTTTGCATTGGCGCTCTGACTGGTTAATAAACCGAATGCGGCAATATATAAAATATTTTTTATTACAGTCATTTTTTATCTCCTAATAAAAGTTTTTATTATCAATAAAAGTTGAAAGACCTAATTCTACTAATTGTCCGTCTTGCAAACTGACTTGTTTGTCCATAGATTTTGCAAGTTCCATGTTGTGTGTAGCAATGAGGGCGGCAAGACCGGTTTCTTTAATAATGTTCAATAAAGCCTCAAAAACAATATCTGATGTTTTTGGGTCAAGGTTTCCGGTCGGCTCATCTGCCAGCAATAATTTTGGCGTGTTTGCTAAAGCGCGGGCAATGGCAACGCGCTGCTGTTCTCCTCCGGACAATTCTGCCGGACGATGTGTGAAACGTCCGTCGAGTTTCATTTTATCAAGCAGCCATTTGGCGCGTTCTTTAGCTGCGTTATAGTTTTTGCCGGCGATAAGCTGCGGAATTATCACATTTTCAAGAGCGTTAAAATCCGGCAGCAAATTGTGATATTGATAAACAAAACCCAAAAAATCGCGGCGGAGAGATGTTCGCACGCTGTCATTGGCAATAAAACAATCTTGTCCGTCAAGATAGATATGTCCGCTGTCAGGAAGTTCCAGCAATCCGGATATCTGTAGCAATGTGGATTTTCCTGAACCTGAAGGACCTATCAAAGCCACAATTTCACCAGACGCTATTTCAAAATCGACATTACGCAAAACATCAAGCTTTTGCTGTCCTTGATAAAAAGATTTGCATATATTTTTTAAACTCAGAATATTATTACTCATAGCGTAAAGCCTCCACCGGATCCATTTTGGCAGCACGATAAGCCGGATAAATCGTAGCCAAAAATGATAACAGCAATGAGATAATCACAATGACAACAACTTCAGAAGTTTCGACCTGCGCCGGCAATCTTGATAAAAAGTAAATTTCGGCGGAAAACAAATCTCTTCCCGAAATTGTCTGTAAAAATTGGCGTATGTTTTCAATGTTGTGGCAAAAAAGCAAACCTAAAATAACGCCGATAGTTGTTCCGACCACGCCGATAAAGGCTCCGTCAATAAAAAATATGCGCATAATCATACCTTTTGTGGCACCCATAGTGCGCAGAACGGCTATATCGCGCCCTTTATCTTTAACCAACATAATAAGTCCGGTTATGATATTAAAAGCCGCAACCAATATTATCAGTGTTAAAATTAAAAACATAACGTTACGTTCAACGTCAATAGCGTTGAAAAAAGCGGCGTTAGACTGTTTCCAATCAAAAATATATGCCGTATCTCCTATACTGCTGCGGATAATTTCACGTGTTTGTTGGAGCAAAGCGGGGTTTTTGAGTGTGACATCAATATTGGTAACTCCGTCGCCGATGCCGAAATAAACTTGCGCTGTTTCTAGCGGCATAAAGATAAAGTTGGCGTCATATTCGTACATGCCAAGTTCAAAAGTTCCGGCAATGCGATATGATTTCATCCGCGGAACAGTGCCGAAAGCCGTAATTTTTCCGTTAGGCGAAATCAAAGTGATTTCATCTCCCGGAACCAGTCCCATTTTTTGAGCCAGACGGTAACCGACCAAAACATTGTTGCCTGTAAAGTCATCGAGGTTTACGGTAGTCATTCCGTTTTTTAAAGTCGATTTTTTCTCTATATCTTCAGCCCTCAGACCGCGCACCATAGCGCCTTCGGCGGCTCTTCCCGATGAAACGAGCAATTGCTTTTCAATCATGGGAATAGCCAATTCAACATTATCAATAGTGTTTATGTCTTTTATGGCCTGACGGTAATTGTTAAAGGGCAGGCTGTTGTTTGAAACAATTCCTATATGTCCGTTAATGCCCAAAATGCGTCCTAGCAGTTCATTTCGAAAACCATTCATGACTGACATAACGATAATAAGTGTGGCAACCCCCAAGGCAATGCCCGTAAAAGCAAAACCCGTAATAACTGATATAAAGCCTTCTTTACGTTTGGCTTTCAGATAACGGCGGGCGACCATCCGTTCAAATTTGCTGAAAATCATTAGAAAAACTCCTTATTATAAGGAGATATATATGACAAACCGCTATTATGCAAGCGTTAAATACAGTTTTTGCCTTTGCAGCGTCGTTTTTGAAAAAATCCTGTAAAAAATAATGCTTGCCAAGATATTTTTTATGATGTATAAGCAACAACGTTAATCAAGGCAAACGGGCTAAAGGCATGCCTGTTGCCGTCAACAAGCATCCAAAATTGAATGAAAGGGAAGCAAAATGCCAAAAATGAAAACCAGAAGTTCCGTTAAAAAACGCTTCAGCGTTACCGGAACAGGCAAACTGAAAAGAAATTTTGCCAAAAAGAGACACTGCCTCTTCTGCAAAACACAGAAAATGAAAAGACAGGCTCGCGGTACAACCATGGTTGCTGCCTGCGATGTTCAGATTGTTAAACAATTTTTGCCATATTTGTAGGAGGATATATAGATGTCTCGTGTTAAAAGAGGTGTAACGGCTCGCGCTCGTCATAAAAAGATTTTTGAAATGGCGAAAGGCTATCGTGGTCGTTCTAAAAATGTATTCAGAGTAGCAGTTGAAAAAGTTGAAAAAGGTTTGCAATATGCTTACCGTGACAGACGCGTAAAGAAAAGAAATTTCCGTATGCTCTGGATTCAACGTATCAGTGCTGCAACCAGACTTAACGATATGACATACTCCCGATTTATGAACGGGCTCAACAAAGCAGGTATTGAGCTTGATCGTAAAGTATTGGCCGATATCGCATTAAAAGAGCCCGAGGCTTTTGCCAAGTTAGTTGCGCAAGCTAAGGACGCTTTGAAATAAGCAATTTTATAAATGCAAGTAAAAAGAGTCTGCTTGAGCAATCAGGCTAGACTCTTTTTATTTTAAATCACGGGGAATTTTTGATGGAAGACTTAGAAAAATTAAAATCCGAACTGCTGCAAAAAATTGAAAATGCTGCGGACTTGAAAGCCTTGGATGAAATAAGGGTTTCTGTCTTGGGAAAAAAAGGCATAATCACCGAAAAAATGAAAACTCTCGGCACTTTGCCGCTGGAAGAAAAAATTGCGGCTGGAAAACTGCTGAATGTTTTGAAAACAGCATTGGAAACAGCTATTGACAACAAAAAACAACAGCTGGAAACCGAAGAGTTGAACCGCCGTTTGGCTGGTGAAAGAATAGATGTAACGCTTCCTGTGCGTCCTGAAATTCAAGGAAGAATTCATCCTGTTTCTAAAATTTACGAAGAAGTCGTTGCCATTTTTGGACAAATGGGATTTGAAGTTGCCGAAGGACCGGATATTGAAGACCAGTTCCATAACTTTAATGCTTTAAATATGCCTGCCAATCACCCCGCAAGACAAATGCAGGATACTTTTTATATTGCCAATCCTGACAGCTCTGATTTTGATGACAGCTTTGTTGTGCGCACTCATACTTCGGGTATGCAAATCCGCACAATGGAAAGCAAAAAGCCTCCAATTCGCATTATTGCTCCCGGCCGTACTTATCGTAGCGATTATGACGCCACACACACACCGATGTTTCATCAGGTCGAAGGTTTGGTTATAGATAAAACCACAACTATGGCTCACTTAAAAGGATGTTTATATGATTTTGTGCGCGCGTTTTTTGAAGTAGACGACATCAAAGTCCGCTATCGTCCGTCATATTTTCCGTTTACTGAACCAAGTGCTGAAATGGATATCGGCTGCAAAAAAGGCAAAGGCGAACTTAAAATCGGTGAAGGCGATGATTGGTTGGAAATTTTGGGTTGCGGTATGGTTCACCCCAATGTTTTGCGCGCCGGCGGAATTGATCCTGATGAATATCAAGGATTTGCTTTTGGAGTAGGTATTGACCGTTTGGCGATGTTAAAATACGGTATTCCCGATTTGCGCACATTTTTTGAATCTGATTTACGTTGGTTAAAACATTATGGATTTGTACCATTAGATGAATCATCTATGACCGGCGGTTTAAGCAATAATGGAGGATTGGCACGATGAAATTTACATTATCCTGGTTAAAAGAACATTTGGATACAGAGGCAACAGTTGATGAAATTTCTGCGCGTTTAACACAAATAGGGCTTGAAGTCGAAGAAGTTTTTAATCCTGCTGCCAAATTGAACGGTTTTATAACTGCCAAAGTTGAAAAATGCGAAATGCACCCCGATTCAGACCATCTGCATTTGCTGAGCGTTAACACCGGAAAAGAAATGCTGCAGGTTGTCTGCGGCGCTCCAAATGTTAAACAAGGAACCATTGGAATTTTTGCTCCGGTAGGCGTGGTCATTCCCTGCTATAATGAAAAACTGACAGTCGGCAAAATCCGCGGTGTTGAAAGTTTTGGTATGCTGTGTTCGGAAAAAGAGCTTTGCATAGGCGAGGATCATACCGGAATTATCGAATTGCCTGAGGATACAAAAATCGGTGTTCCGGCTGCGGAAGTTTTGAATATTGATCCGGTGATTGAAATTTCTATTACGCCGAACCGCGCCGAATGTTTGGGTGTTTTCGGCGTGGCTCGTGATTTGGCTGCTTCCGGTTTAGGAACTCTGAAGCCATTGTCTTTTGACAAACCTGCTTCTGTATTTGAAAATCCTATTAAAATCAAAGTAGAAGCTCCGGAAGCTTGCCCCGTATACACTGGACGCTATATCCGCGGTGTCAATAATCATGCCGAAACTCCAAAATGGATGAAAGACCGTTTGTCGGCAATCGGTTTACACTCTATTTCTCCATTGGTTGATGTTACAAACTACCTCAATTATGATTTGGCTCGTCCGCTTCACGTGTTTGACGCTGACAAATTAGCCGGCGGATTAACCATTCGTATGGCGCATGAAAATGAACCTTTTACTTCTCTTGAAGGCAAAGAATATAAACTTGATACTCAAAGCCTTGGAATTTGCGATGATGAAGGAATTCAATGTCTTGGCGGCGTTATGGGAGGCGAGGCAAAAGGCTGCACAAAAGAAACAGTTAATGTTTTGCTGGAAAGTGCTGCTTTCAAACCTGAATGTGTTGCCCGTACCGGAAGACATTTTCAAATAGAGTCGGATTCTCGCTATCGTTATGAACGCTGGGTCGATCCTAATTCGAATGTTTTCGGTTCTGAATATGCAACAGCTTTAATTTTGGCTATTTGCGGCGGCGAAGCTTCAAATATAACAGTGTGCGGTGAAGAAAACTATCAGTCGAAAGCTGTAAGTTTGCGCTATGAGCGTGTTAAAACTTTGGCCGGCATAGATGTTTCTAAAAATGAAATCAACCGCATTTTAACCGCTCTTGGTTTTGCCCTTGATGACAAAGGCGACAGTGTTGTGGCTGTTTCTCCAAGCTGGAGAGGCGATATAGAATGCGAAGCCGATTTGGTTGAAGAAATTGTCCGTATGGTTGGATTGGATAATATTCCGGCTGTTTCTCTGCCATCAGATGAATTTCCAAAACAAACGCTGACTGACAGCCAACATCGTGCTTTGATTGTTAAACACGAATTGGCATCGCGCGGAATGTATGAAACCGTAACTTGGAGCTTTACCGATTCAAAATTGGCCAAGCCCTTCCGTAAAGGACATGAACCAGTGCTTTTGATGAATCCGATAGCTTCCGAGTTGGATGAAATGCGTCCGTCAGTTTTGCCAAATCTGTTATTGGCGGCACGCAATAATATTGCCCGCGGTGCTTCTGATATGGCTTTATTTGAAGTCGGTCCCGAATTCTACGGCTGTCGTCCGAAAGAACAGGGAACTGTTGCCGCTGGTATTCGTTGTGGAATGACAGCCAAAAAACATTGGTTGAATGAAGTGCGTGCTTATGATATTTTTGATGCAAAAGCCGATGCTTTAGCTGCAATAGCAGCTGCTAACGGTCCGTGGGACAGTGCGCAAATTACAACCGATGCGCCTGAATATTATCACCCCGGACGCAGCGGAACTTTGCGTTTGGGCAAAAATGTTTTGGCTTATTTCGGTGAAATTCATCCCTCTGTTCTTAAAGCTTATGACATTAAAAGCAGATTAGTGGCTTTTGAGGTATTTCTGGATAATATTCCGCTGCCTCGCGGTAATGCCGGAAAATCAAAGAAAAAACTTGAATTGTCAAACCTGCAGTCGGTTGATAAAGATTTGGCTTTTGTTGTAAACAAAGATGTTTCGGCAGCTTTGATTATTGCCGCCGCCAAAAATGCCGATCGCAATCATATTGCCGAAGTTCGGGTTTTTGATGTATTTGAAGGCGGTAATTTGCCAGAAGGCAAAAAATCCATTGCTTTGAGTGTTACTTTCCAACCGAAAGAAAAAAGCTTTACCGATCAGGAACTTGACGGATTAATGAAAAAAGTTATTTTGGAAGTCGGTAAAAAAACAGATGCGGTTTTGCGTCAATAAAAATCCGTTTTCGATAAAAAGCCGTTCGAAAGAACGGCTTTTTTTGTTGCTTTTCTTCCATTATGACGATGAAAAAAATGAAACCGCAATTATATAGAAAAAAAGGAGAATTTTGATGGAAATATACTTATTTGTGGCTATGTTTCTTTTATATCTTGTCATGGCGGTATTTACCTCCAAACAGCTTATACGGCGGCTTTGGCTTGCATCTTTTTTAATTGCTTTTGCTATAACTGGCGTTGCTTTAAGCTTTTTGCGCTTTGAAAATCAGGATATTATGATGAATGCAGCGGAACTTAGCTGGTATTATATTTTGTATTTGTTTGCGGCGATAATGTTTGTTTTAGGGATAATCAACCTTTGGATTTTTCGCCGTGCGGCATGGCGGACATTATTTGAAGACAAAGATGACAACTACAATGAAAAAAATTAACTGACCTTACGGATATAAATAGGCTGGCTGTTTTTTCCGATATGAATAAAATATTTATGTCTTCCCGGAAGCCTGAAATGTTCAGACGCGTTTAACACACGGCGGACTGTGTCGGCGTATCGACTATGTATGAAAAATGTGTCCTTATAGGGAGTGACTTTGGTAAACGGCAATTTACGAACAGTAGACAATGCTTCTTCAAGGCTGTTCCATGTCGGCATGCCGACAAGGTCATGCTGCCACTGTTTAGGAATAAAGAATGCGCCTTCTTTTTCTATTTCTTTAATGCTTTTTCCTAGCAATAAAAGTAAGTTTTCATTTGTTTCTTCCATGTTATCGCTGGCATGGATTAAATTTTTGCCGAGCATTTGGCGATATGCTGCTTTGGCGGTTGAAACGGCAATATTTTTTCCATTTGAAAATTGGCAGTTTTTATCATGAACCAAAAGCGCCAAAAAAGGACCGCTGCCGACTTCTTTTGCTTTTTTTAAGCCTTTTGGCAGTTTTTTTCCGTAAAAACGAGCCAAATTACTTTCAAAAGCATCTTTTGACCAGCTTATTTCATAAGCTTGGAACAATTCAAATTTCTTTTTAATATCACCAATCAGGTTTTTTGCCATAAAGCGGGCATTTGCCCAGATGATGAATAAGTACAGTTCTTTTTCCATTGGCAATCTTTATTAATAAAACCTCTCATAATATATATTCATTTATATGTTGGTGCAACATTATTTTCGGCAAATGAATAAAAAGTGCAAAAAATATTCTGAGCTTGTTTTTTCTTATGTTTAAGATATTATACCAACAATATTAATAACATAAGGGTTATAAAAATGAAATTGACTATAATCGGCACCGGATATGTGGGTTTACCCACTGGTGTGGGCTTTGCGGAACTTGGCAATGAAGTGGTTTGTGTTGATAAAATCGCCGATAAAATCGAACGACTGAATAAAGGTGAACTAACTTTGTTTGAGGACGGTTTGGAAGAATTGTTCAGCAAAAATGTCAAAAAAGGCAACATCCGCTTTACTCTTGATATGAAAAATGCCGTTCAAGGAGCAGATGTGGTAATGCTGGCAGTCGGCACGCCTCCGCACCCGATTACAAAAGAAGCGGATATGCAATATATCTATGCCGCCGCGGAAGAATTGGCTGAATATCTTGACGGTTATACGGTTGTGGCTACAAAATCGACCGTTCCGGTAGGCACGGGAGACGAAGTTGAAAAAATAATCCGAAAAGTGAATCCTAAAGCCGATTTTGATGTGGTTTCAATACCGGAATTTTTGCGTGAGGGCTTCGCTATTCATGACTTTTTTAATCCTGACAGAATAATTATCGGTGCAAATTCGGAACATGCGCGCGATGTTATGCTTAGATTATACGCTCCATTCAAGGAAAAAAGCAAATTTTTGTTAGTAAAAAGGCGTTCGTCAGAAACCATAAAATATGCTTCAAATGCCTTTTTAGCTATGAAAATACATTATATTAACGAAATGGCGGATTTTTGCGAACAATCAGGAGCTGATATTTTAGAAGTTGCCGAGGGAATGGGACTCGATTCAAGAATTGGCAAAAAATTCTTAAATCCGGGGCCGGGGTACGGTGGTTCCTGTTTTCCAAAAGATACCAACGCTATGGCGCAGATGGCTCATAAATACGGTGTTCATTTAAGTTTGATTGAAACAACAATTTCAAAAAATGATGAGCGCAAAATAAAAATGGGGCAGAGAGCTATTGCCGCTTTAAAAGAGCATCCTAACGGCAAAATAGCTGTGTTAGGATTGGCATTTAAAGGCGGAACCGATGATTGTCGCGAATCTCCGGCTATTGATATAATCAAAGAAATGATTAAGCACTCGCAAAATATTTGCGTGTATGATCCTAAAGCTATGGAAAATGCCAAAAAAATTCTCGGAAATGCCGTTCAATACGCAAATTCGGCTGAAGAAGCTTGTAAAAACGCTGAAGTGTTAGTGGTTTTAACCGAGTGGGAAGATTTTCGCCGTCTGGATTTACACAGTCTGAAAAATGTTATGTCCGGAGCTAAAATTGTAGATTTGCGCAATATGTTTTCTGCGGACCAAGCAGAAAAGGAAGGTTTTGAATATCAGTGCATCGGAGAAAAATGTCATGGCTAATGTTTTGGTTGTCGGCGGAGCCGGATATATAGGAGCGCATGTTGTCAAAGAATTGTTGAAAAATGAGTTTAATGTTTGTGTGTTTGATGATTTATCAAGCGGACACGAAATAAACTTGTTTAAATCGGCGAACTTCATCAAAGGAAGTATTTTGGATTATCCTGCATTGAGCAAAGCCATGCAGGGAATGGACGCTGTTATATTTCTGGCAGCTAAAAAAGCTGTCGGTGAATCGATGGAAAAGCCGGAAAAATATGCTTTGAACAATATCAGCGGTGCGGTTAACGTGCTGAATGCAATGTCAGAAAATGGTGTTAAAGCTCTTGTTTTTTCATCATCAGCAGCTGTTTATGGTACTCCGATTTATACGCCGGTTGATGAAAAACATCCGTTGAATCCTCTTAATTTTTATGGTTTTACCAAAGTCGAAACAGAACGTATGATGGAATGGTATGATCGCTTAAAGGGGGTTAGATATGCTTCTTTACGCTACTTTAATGCCGCCGGATATGATGAAGAAGGTGATGTGAAAGGAAAAGATGCCAATCCGCAAAATCTGTTGCCGATAATTATGGAAGTGGCGACCGGAAAGCGTGATTGCTTGTATGTATTTGGTAATGATTATGAAACCCGTGATGGTACTTGCGTGCGTGATTATATCCATGTCAGTGATTTGGCAACGGCGCATGTAGCGGCGATAAAACGTTTGTTAAACGGCGGAGAATCTTTGATTGTAAATCTGGGAACCAACCACGGAACAACGGTTAAAGAAGTTATAAACGCAGCCGAAAAGGTTTTGGAACGCAAACTTCCGGTTAAATATGTCGGTCGGCGTGCCGGTGATCCTGCCTTTTTAACGGCTTCTAATCAAAAGGCTTTTGAAGAATTGGGATGGAAACCTGAACATCTGGATATTGAAGATATTGTCCGCAGTTTTTTGAAAATATACTAGACAAAAAACGTTTTTTTACATATTATAATAGTGTAAAAACTATAAAATATAAATTATTATGAAAGCAGAAATTAAAAAAGAAGTTTACTCTATCTTCAATAAATCTTTTGGTTATGATATCAAGGATATTGAAGAAAAAGAAACCTTAAAGCATGATTTGGCTTTGGACAGTCTGGATATTCTCGCTTTGGAAATGGAGCTTGAAACATATTTCGGTCCGCTTCCAAATTTGGATGAATTATGCTGTAATCCAAAGACAACAGTCGGTGATTTGCTTGATTTTTTATGCAAAGCAAAATCCTAAATTAGATCAGCTTTACAAAAAAATAACTCCTTACCAGAATGGTAGGAGTTATTTTTTTACTCTGCATCGTGAAACTCGCAGTCTACTAAGTTGACAAGTTGACCGTAGCTGTCGATTTCGTAAGTGATTTCATCACCTTCGCGCAGCAAAGAAAATTTGCCGGAATACTTGACATTGCGAAAAGTAATAATATTACCATCGCTCAACAAAATAGCGCTGCAGGTTCCACCTTCCAGATAACGCTCAATTCGCGTAATTGATGCTGTTTTTTGTGTTGTTTTAGTGTCGGAACTGCTGGAACAGGAAGTTACGACCAAACATAAAGCAAGCAGCATGATTTTAAAAAAATGTTTCATAATAATATATTTTTAATTGTTTAACTGAAACAATTATATGCTTTATATGTTTTTTTGTCAATAAAAAACTGGACAAAAATATTCTTTTGTGTTAAATATTTTAATGTTTTACTTAATTAATAATAAATTATTTATGAGCAGAATTGAATTTATAGATGAAAAAGTGCGTGAAGCCGTGAGAAAAGTTTCTTCCTTTGAACTTGACAATGTGGAAGATGACGACAAATTGCACGACGATTTGGCTCTCGAAAGTTTGGAACTTGTCGAATTGGCCATGGAGCTTGAAAAAAAGTTTGGCATTGAATTGTCAGACGATGAGTGTGAAACTTTTGACGAAATCACTGTCAAACAGTTGATTACATTGGTAAAAAGCAAACTTTAATTTGTTTGTCGGTTAAAAAAAAGCAGACTATCGTTAAGATAGCCTGCTTTTTTCTTGTTATTACAGATTAAACAATTCTGAATAGGCAAATGATAAGCCAATCATAAAATTGCTTCCGGTTTTGCCGACTTCGCGTGCCTCGCCCTGAAAATATTGCACATAAGGCGCAAGGCTGAACTGATTGCGGATTTTAACATCCATACGTCCGATAACGCTTAATTCGTATTTGAGGTCGGTTCCGACATATTCACTATAAGTTAAGTAGTCGCGGTAATAGCCTTCAAGCTGAAATTTTACCTGATCGGAATTCACAAATTCGCTGCGCCAACCAATTTCATAAGCGGCTTTGGTGTTGCGATCATCGCTGTATGTCATGTCATATTCGCCAACTGCTGCGGCGTAGAGTTCTTTGATGATATCGCCGTTAAATACTTTTATACCGCCTTTGCCGCGTACGATTTTTTGCAGCGGGGCTGGTTTGTTGGCCTTAAATTCTGTTTGATAAGCTGCGCTTACGAAAGGACCGATATCGGCGTTATCTGCTTCAAAAGACCAAATTTTGCGGTTGTAATCTGTTGTAAACAAAATTTGGTCTGCATCTTCATTGGTGGTTGTGTCGTCATCGACGGGTCTGATTTTTGTTCGTCCGTATTCGGCAAACAAACTGTTGTTCCATTGCCAATCCGGTTGCTCATATTCAAGCACAAAATCAAACACGCCTTTTATCATTGTTTGGCTGTCGGCGCTCAATTGTGAATTTGGATTATCTGTGTAATATTTTGCATTTTGCACTTCGGTTGAAGCCATTTCTAAAGCAATGCGGCGGAAATTAGCGCGCAAATCGCTTAAATTTTTGTTTTCAGCAAAGACAGGGGAGGCAATAAAAGCGCTGAAAAGCAATATTGCCGGTAAAAATTTTTTGGTTTTAGTCATTTGGGTCCCATATTTATAGTTATGATTTTTGCCCTAAAATAAGAAAAAACGACAAACTTGACAAGCAAAAAAATATATAATAAACAATTTATTAACAAAGGAGAATAAAATGAATGTTGACTCTTTAGCTGATGTTGTCTGCTGCTTGAAAGATGTTGTGCGAACAGGGTGGATAAAACGTGATGTTGAAAATCCGGAATCTGTTGCCGACCACACTTATGGTTTGTGTTTGTTGGTGCTGCTTATGTGTCCGGACAATCTTAATAAGTTGAAATGTTTTGAATTTGCAGTTGTTCATGATTTAGCTGAAGCGCTCACCGGAGATTATACGCCTGAAGACACACCGGCAAAAGAAGAAAAATATCGTTTGGAAATTGAGGCTATTCATAAGATTGCACAAAAAATCGACAATTCAACATTGCCTCAATTGTTTTCTGAATATGAAAAACAAGATACTCCGGAAGCACGATTTGTAAAACAAATGGATAAATTAGAGGTTGTTTTGCAGGCGCGCTATTATGATAACAACCACCGCAGCAGCTATTGGAATAAGCATAAAGGGGCGTGGAAGACATTGTTTGAAGAGTTTGAAAGCAATGCTTGCAAAGTTTTAGATGAAAATTTGCAACAATTTTTAAAAAAGTGAAAAAATGTTCTTGACAAGTGGAAAAAATAACCTTAAAAGATAACAAGTTTTTGATGGCGGGGTAGCTCAGTTGGTTAGAGCAGCGGAATCATAATCCGCGTGTCGTTGGTTCGAATCCGACCCTCGCTACCACTTAAAAATCAAGGCTTTCAGAAAAATCTGAGAGCCTTTTTTTATTTGCTGCTGTTTGTTTTCTGTTTTTAGTTTTATGTTCGACAAAAATATTGCCAAATATAAAAAATGAGAGTATAAATAAAACTGTCAAATAGCTATTAGTATATTATTTTAATAAAATTTAAATTATGGAAGCTATCAAAAAAATGTTTTCATTTTCCAATTTGGCTAAAAAGTCATGTTGGAAGCGTTTGCTTTTGCCAGACAATGCGGTTAATTTGGCTCTGGTCGTGTTAATAGTTTCTTTTTGCTGCTACAAAGGATTTTTTTCTGATGCCTTAGCAGATGAAGCTATGATTTGGAGATCAATTTTTGATTTCGGGCTGAGTGCGCTCTGCTTGTGTGTAATCCTTGTCGTTTGCTCTACCAGTGCCGAAAGACCATGTCTGTGGGATCCAAATTTCATTAACAAGAAAAAGTAATAAAAAAAGAGTTTTTGTCTTGAAGGCAAAAACTCTTTTTTTTGTGCGAGATAAATCAAATCTATACAAAAAATCCTTAATACTCAAAGTATTAAGGATTTTAAATGAATTAAAGGCTATTGCAGTTTTATTGATAAAAGCCAGCGAGCCTGTTTTTCTTTTTCAATATCGTCAATATCCGACTAAAAATTCGGTTTGAGAACAATCTTTACCGATTTTTTTCTGCGTTCTTCTTCTTTTTGGATGATTTCTTGCAACTTCAAAAGAGAAATTTGTTTATTCTCTATCCAGTTTTGCAACATGTTTTCCGGTTTTACATTTCAAAGCTGAAAGTACTTTTGCAGTTTTTCGCACTTTTCATCATTGGAAAGCCAGCACAGCTGTTTTATCCAATAATCCATAATTTTTTCTCTCGTCATTCCGAGTGATTTGATAAAACTTTCCAGTTTTTCAAAAGAAGTGTCAAATACGATAATGTGTAAAATTTAAGTTTGTAAAATATATTCATAAAAATTTTTGTAAAAAAAGTACTATACTGTTTTTGTTGTATTTTCAAGAAAAAAGCTCTGCCTTTTTTGAGGGCAGAGCTTTGACGTTTTTTTACTTTCTTCTTTTCTTCATAAAGTTCCATACCATAAGGAACGGAGAAACAAAAGCATGCCAGATGATGTTGTATGCCAAAGAGGCTGCAATTCCGGCAAGCATTGCAAAAAGAAATGCAAACAAATACGTCAGCGCCATTTGCATAATACCGATATGGCAAAACAGCGCGACAACAATGTAAACGAGAGTCCAGAAACCGGTCAAAATTCCGATGGTTTGGCGAATTTTCTTGTGCCAAAGCAGCTCATCAAAATTATACCCGTGGATGTAAAGAGCGCATCCCTGAGCAAAGAAGAGCAAAGCCGAGGCACCGAGAATAAGGCAAAAACCTATACAGATGTAAAAGTTTTCCTCATTCCAAAACAGGGAATTGTTCAATAACGATTCCAGAACTTCAAAATAACAATTGTGTTCCATAAAACGATGTTATTAAAAATTAGACAAATAATTGATTGTTAATTCAATTATATACCACCGGTGCTCAAAATTGGCAAGCGGAAATTTATATAAAAAGCCCAAAACATTAATGTTTCAGGCTCTTTAAACTTATTTCCAAAATTTATTTTTGGCGGCTGAATTTGCTTTTTGCCAAATTATATAATTTTTTCACATCGAGCATATCATGTATTTTGCGCTTGTAGTGCAAAATCTTTTGCAGCTGAGCCAAACGCTTGGTTGTTTGCGCCGAAGCTTTAACAAAAGAGCAATCAATAGTATCAATACACGGCGGAAACTTAATGCTTTCGGTTTTGCGCAAATCAGAGTTGCGTAAAGCAACGTTTTTAAGATTTTTGCAAGGTGTAAAATCAAGAGTTTTGATATTGCTGAAATCGACGCCGCACATTTCAATTTTTTCCACATCTTCCGGAAATATGATATTTTTGATTTTGTGCGGGTTAACTCCTGACATAACCAATGATTTAACGCCTTTGAGCTTTGATAAATCCAAGGTTTCAATGTCGCCGAAATTAAATTTTACAGCCACTGACAACTCATTGATTTTATTAAATTCATTAAGCTGATTAATCAGCTGCGATGTATAATTTCCCTGCAGCCACAAAGTTTTTGCCGATATGTTCTTTTTGTTGATGTGCTCAAGATTGTGAGCGGTAATCGGGCAGCTGTCAAATTCAACTACGCGGTCTTTCGGCAGATTGTAAAGGTCATAAAATTTTCCGTTTTTATCGGGAATAAAGCCCATGTTGCGCTTGGCGATAACAAAACGTCTGTCGTCAATATGCGGAATTTTGTCGGAAGACATAAGCTCTTCATCGTTTTTCAAATTAAAGCGTCTTTTTAGATAATCGCGGATAACAGCCACTCTGTCCATGCCCGAAATGGCGTGGTTTGAGCGTCCGACCACTTCAACCAGCTTGCCTTCATCAAAATACATAGTAACGCAAGGGTAGTTTGGTTTTCCTTTTTCGTAGCTGCGTAAAGAATAATATTCAGCAGTGGTGTTAATTTTTTCAACATAGCGGTCGCGGCGGATACAGTGCCCCATATTGTTGCTTTCAAAGTCAAGCGCTTCTGAAGATATCATTCTCACCAATTGCAGTTTTTTGTTTGGGTAGACTTCTATTTGCGTTGTTCCGTTGCGGCTGGCAGCGTAGTCGCTGATGTTTTCGCGGCTTTTGTCATAATATTTATCAATGCTGTGGTTCAAGTCATAAATAGTTGGAACGGAAGTGTACAAATTAACAAAATAGTTGCTTGATGTCACTTTTTCGCCGTCGGTTTCCATATAGTTGTGTACAAAGTCGCGGATATCAACGGCCAGCTCGTGCAAATGGCTTTCTTTAAGTTTGTCAAAATCAATGATAACATCGCCGTTTTCAGTGGTTTCAAATTTCAGCGGGTTGTTTTTTACGATTTCATAAGTTAAATATTTGTTCAGCAAAGCACTGGTGCAAGCATATTTTTTTGCACCATCGCTCAAGGTCGAAAAACGGGTTACGGCCAATTCGCCGGAAGGCACAATTTGTGAACGTTCAAGGCGAGCGGTTTCGAGTTTTTTTTGCAAAAGCTGCTGTCTGTCAAAATCGGGTTCGGTTTTCAGCTCTTTGATTATATCGCCGATTTCTTTTTGTATAGTTTTGCGTCTTTTATCAGAATTTTTTATTTCCTGCTCATAGTTTTCAAATTCCTCAGCGGTTGCATCGGCAAACAAGCTGCGGATATAGGCTTTGTATTCTCTTTTGTTATAAATCATATTGCCCTCTCTTTAAAATATAGCGGAGTATAACATTGCCTGATGTTTTTGTCCATTATTTTGTTTATTTTTTGTTACATTTTCAAATTGAAGGTGCTTTTTGCTTGTTTGCGGTGTTTTTTTCCTATACAATTAAAAATAACAAAATGTGTTTTTATGTGCCGAATAGACTTTGGGAGAATAATTATGCCGGACAAATATAAAAAGAATATAACTGTTCGCAACGATTCAGTTGCTATGGTCAATGGTACACTGGCGTATTATAATCCGCAGGATGATGCTATTTATGTGCGTAAAGGCGATATGAAAATGTCTGATTTTTTTGGTAAGACATTCAAAGAAAGTGATACAGATAAAAGTATTATTGTTATCCACGAAAGACAACACCAAATCAATGCTCATAAAGGTTGCGGCCAAAAGAAGATGTCGCTTCCTGAGCGGTATCAGGAAACGATGCATGATGAAATCACCGCTTCAATTGCCGAAAAACTTGAAATTCGCCGCCAATATAAAGCCGCTAAAAATGATCAGGAAAGAACTGCTGTATTGCAAAAATATGCCGGTGAACGTAAACATGCCAGCTACCTTAAAGCCATAAAAGACGGACAAGTCAATCCTAATAGCACATCTTCCAAGGATTTTTCCAAAGAAATGGGGATGATAAAAGATAGTGCTACAGATTTTTGGGTAAGACATGACGCTATTGAATATCAAGATAAACAAGAGTTGCTTGTCAGAGGTTTTTTAGCAAAAAATGGTAATGGCGTGCGCTCAAATCCCGAAGCTTTGCAAAGCAATTTGAAACAAATGTATAATATCGGCGGTATTGATTTTACAGCATATGGAAAAGATAATTTCAATCTTCCTGTAAGAGATCAGATGATCGACGCTTCTCAAACTTTTCTTGAACAGGGAGCCGATCCAAAAAAATTGGATCGTTTTATGCGTCAGGGCGCTGGAAATTATAAAACGGCGGAAAGTTTGGATTATACGGGGTTGTCATATCAACAGGCGGAAAAAGTTGTGCAAACGGCTATGATGAGAGATAATCTTAGTGAAGAGTTAGCCGGTTCGATGGCTTTGGGAGAATCAACAAAGTTTGATTTCAATTATTTATCAAGAGAAGGAAAAAGAGAAGCGGCTGTTTATCTTGATGTTAAATCGGATATATGGGAGAAGAACGGTACTCTTTCTGCAGAAGGAGATGAAGAAAAATACAACCGATTAATGGAACAAGCAAAAGAAATCAAACTTGATCCGCAGCAGTGGTATGAAAACAATAAACGTATATTAAATGTTGCAAAAGATCCTTCCAGAGCAGATGAGTTAGCTGAGTTGCAAAATAGAATTACTGAATTGCAAGGGAAAACCGTAAGTCTGGATGAGGCTGTCGACAATATGGATCAATTCAAACTGCCTTTAGACGGAACTTCAAAAGACGAAGTTTTGGACGAGATGCAACAAGAAGAAGATGAAAATATCCGTTTTAATGAAGAGTATGCAAAAAAATATCCTGAAAAAGAGCGCATTTCCGAAGCTTACAATATGGAAATTACGGATTTGGAGTCAGACCTCTTAAAAGACGAGCTTAAGGATATTGAAGAGGCGGAAAGAGAAGAGGCCTTAAAAAAAGAGAAAGAAGCTGAAGAAAAAAGAAAACGCGAAGAAGAACAAAAAAAGAAAGAAGAAGAGGAAAGAAAAAAACAAGAGGAACAGCAGCAACAGCCTGAACAGTCCAATCAAGCACAGCAGCAAGCACAGCAGGGACAAGCAGCCGAACAAAACAGCCCGCTGCAAACCGAAGGTGAAAATTCTTTTGAGGGGGCAGGCGAAGCCTCTAACGAAAGCGATACTTCTTCTGAGGAAAGCGGCGCTTCTTCCGCCGATGAGAATGACAATAAGCAAACTGCTGAAAACAGTGCGCCAGACAATGAATATGCCGACAAAGCGGGCACAATCGTAACTCAAAGAGTTGAGCCATTATCAACCGCGCCAAAGCCAAAATCTACGCCGTATCGCATTTTAGATGGTTTTAAAGGTTATTTCAGTTCAAATTCATCTCCGCAGTATAAAAATGCTGAAATGAAATCTACCATCAATCAAGACGGCAGCCGCACAGATGCGCTGTATATTGACGGAAAAAAACATGGTGCTGAAATAAGCCAAGACAAAAACGGAGAGATAACTGATGTCAAAGCTTATGATCACGGCAAACCGATGAATTTGAACGGGCACAAAATAGATGTTCGTTCTGACGAGAAGGAGATTAACGGTAAAAAAATAAAAACAAATCAGGTTGCTCTTGACGGCAAACCTTTCGGAGCTGTTACGGCTGAATCTTCAGACGGTACGGTCAAAGCTGATTTTTATGATAAAAATGGTCAGCGTATGAACGGCGCTAAAGGAGCAAAAATAACCAAAACCACAGAATATGCTCCCGCCGTATCTGCGCAACAGCAAGATCAAACCCAAGCCGCTGAAAACACTTCAAAACCTCAGCAATCAGAAACGAGAGCCCAACAACAGAAACCGGCTCAGCCAACCGAAAACCAAACTGCGACTGCTGAGGCTGAACAATCCCAGCAAAGAAAAACTCAGCCGCAAGAACAGACGCAAACCCAAGCTGCCGGACAGCAAGTCGAAGCTTCCAAACCCGAAAATTATGCTCATGAAGTGCAGGACAATATGAAAAAAGGGCATAACCGTATTGCTGAAATGCGCGCAAAATTGGCTGCCGGACATTCAGAAAAATTGAGCGCAGAAAGTGAAGAAAGCCCAGCTGAAAAGCTTTTACGCGAAAAAAGGTATGAAAGCGCTCATCAAAGCCGTAAAACCGTCACCCCCACCAGAATTAACGCGCAACAAATGGAAAGTATGTTGAGCGCATACGAATATAAATAAAGGAGAATAACTATGCCAGCCAATAAAAACACTCAAGCTAACAAGCCCAATATTCCTATGCGCGATATAAACTTTCAGGTTGATACAATACCGAACGCCGATGCCGGTGGTTATTTTACTTCATGGAAAAATACTGTAACTATTAATTATAAGCCGGATGATACCGCATGGAACAATTGGTCGCAAAGTGATAATACTTTAATTCATGAGCAAAAACATCGGGATAATGCGGCAAATGGTTTGTATGCTTATGCTCTCAGTCCCGAACAAGCTTATAAAATGAATATGCATGATGAAATATCGGCAAATATGGCGTCGCTTTTGTTGTTGCGGCAACGTTATATTGAAAACGGTGATATTTCTATTTTTGAAAAAGAAGAAGGTGGGCGTTTTTCTTTTTATGCTGATGCTATAAAAGAGGGAAAAATAAATCCCAATAGCCCTTATCAAGAAGATTTTGATAAAGAAATGTCTTTGATTGTCAATGGCACGCGCAAAATGTGGCAAAACGATTTTGGTGAAATATATATTGATCAAAGTATGTCGTCCGCCCAATTTTACAGTGATAAAAGCGGTAAATATGCCGAATATTATGATGAAAACTATCAACGCGGGATGAAAGTTGCCTACAATATCGGCGGTGTGGATTTTACCAAATATATGGACGGTGATGTCGAAATTTCAGAAAGAGAAAGATTAGGCTTAGAACAATTAGCTGTGGATGCAGATAAAAAAGTTTCCAATCAGGATTTAGCCAAAAGATACCACATTCCCGCTTATGATGGTTCTATGAGTTTGGAACAATATCAAAAATTGGTTCAGCATAAACTGGCTATGAATATGTTTATGGTTGAAAATAAAGATAATATGGGGATAATTGGAACCAACCAAACCATATTGAATTCTAAAGATTTTACTGAAGAAGAGAAAAAACTCAGTCAGTATATTATGCAAAAAGATCAAGAAAAATTTCAAGCTGCTTTTAATGAAGTAAATCAGGATCTTGTTAATTTAGCGGTTGATTCCGCCGCCAGAGAATATGTTGAACAAGGCAAAGAATTTCCAAAAGCCAATGAGACCGCTTATAATAAAGCTGTAAATGATGTTTATACGGTTAATACCAAATTTAGCATGGAAGACAAAAATGGAAAGTGGGTTAAACATAATGGTCCGATAAATTTACGCCAATCTTTAGGCAATGAAAAAATGCTTAACGCTCAATTGCCTGAATATACTAATAAATTTAAAAATATGAGCAGCTGGGAAATGCAGATGTATAATCAAATGCGCTCAATTGGGGTTAAAGATTATGAAGCATTGAAAAAAGCCGATCAATTGGGAGACAAAAGCAAAGCCAAAGGTTGGTGGGAATGTCATGTCAACCTTCCGGCGCAGAAAGCTTGGGAAAAAATAAAATACAGCGTTGTTTCCAGAGTAGACGAAGATGGATTTGTTGAAAACAGTATATTTGAAGACGAAAAGCCTGCTGATGACAAAGAAGAAAAAGTTAAAAACAAACCAATTCATGAGGTAAATAAAAAGGCTCCCGAATATAGAGAGTGGAAAAACGAAGATGGCAGCCGTGTGTCTGAGGTTCAGCACCGCCAATTGCCGGATATGACCAAAGATGTAATTCAAAAACCCACAAAGCGCTATGCTGCCGCCGCGCAAGAGGTTGCCACTCCCGTTGAAGATAATGGCATAGATAAAGCCAAAATGACGAACATTATAAACTATATGAACAAAATCAACGGCGAAGGCAAAACAATTGATGCCGCTGCCGCGGTGGAATCTTTGTGCGAAAAATATGGCGATCAGGCTATGAAATTGCTTATGACTGCTGTTAATGCTCCGTCTGATTACGCTAAAATTGCAGGAGATGCCGCTATAAAAACTTCTCGCGCCGCACTGCAGCATTTGTGTGCTTTAGATGGTGAGCAGAAGAAAGAAATGTCAACTTATGCGCAGCAAACTGCTCAGAGAGAAAATGGTGCTTTGGAGGTAACTCCGCAAAGAGCGCAAGCTGCGCAAAGAAAACAATCAAAACCGCAACAGCAGACACAAACTTCAACTTCTACATCGATAAACGATGTTAACACATTGTCGCAACAGATGAAAAATGGTCACAGTCGGGTGTCTGAAATGCGCGAAAAACTACGTCAGGGACATGTGGAAGTCAATGACAACACCCGTGTTTTCAATCAGTTTGCTGAAGTGGAAAGATTGCGTTTTGAACAGTCAACCCGCAAAAAAACGGCTGCTCCTGCTGCCCGTCAGCCCATAACCGCCAATATGCTGAAAGACAGGCTGACTGCGTATAGGCAATAAGAGGAAATTTTATCCTACGCGTCATCGCTCGATTTTGCATTTAGCAAAATCGTCCAGCGATCTTTTGAATTGTTAATTTCCTAGCGTCATCGCTCGATTTTGCATTCAGCAAAATCGTCCAGCGATCTTTTGAATTGTTAAAACAATGTAGAGATCCCTTGACGAAATGCAGACGCATTTCGAGGGATGACAAAGAGAGGGTGCTTCCTTCAGTGAGAAAATTAAGCTTTAGTCAGATAATCTTTCAATAGTTTTTTATGCCCGAACTTATCAAACCAAATTTCAAGTTTGTTGCCTTCAATATTCAAAACTTTTCCATATCCGAACGTGCTGTGATAAACACGGCTTCCAATTGGCATCGCCGCCGTGGCGTTTTTGGCATTTCTTTTGGCTTGATAATAATTTCCACTGCTCCAAGCATCGTCATCACGTACATAACTAAAACGATCACTGTCTTGAATTGTATTGTTGTTTTGCTTTAAGTTGTACCAATTAGAACTTGATTTATATTGATTTTGCTGTTGGTAATTATCTTGGCAACCGCCGCCGAAGCAAGAGGCTTTGTTGCAAATTTCAATGTTGCGAGGCGGAAGCTCATTAATGAAACGCGATGGAATATTATGCTGCCATTGTCCATAAATTCGGCGGTTCATCGCTGTTGAAATCCATAAATTTCGGCGGGCGCGGGTCATCGCCACATAGGCAAGCCTCCTTTCTTCTTCCAATGCGCCGGCGCCTTCGTCCAAAGAACGCTGATGAGGAAACAGGCCTTCTTCCCACCCTGGGAGAAAAACAGCGTCAAATTCCAGTCCTTTTGCGGAGTGAAGCGTAATCAGAGTAACTTTGTTGCTGTCTAGTGAATTGTCGTTTTCCATAACCAGACTGACATGTTCCAAAAAGTCATTTAATGTTGGATATTGGTCACGATCCGACATAACGTTGACCAGTTCTTTTAAGTTTTCAATTCGTCCTTCGGCGTCGGCAGATTTGTCATTGCGCAGCATTTCCATATAACCGGACTCTTCAATGACCTGATCAGCAATTTCGTCAGGAGACAGAGCTTGTGCGTTTTGTTGCCATATGTTAAAGTTGTTTATTAATTCAAACACGCTGCTCTTTGATTTTCCTGATAACAATCCTTCATTAAGCATCTTTTCAATAGCCATATACATTGAAATACCGCTGCTGCGGGCTTCAGTTTCAAATTTTTCAATTGTTTTGGCTCCGATACCGCGGGCAGGCTTATTGATAATGCGTTCCAGCGCCAAATCATCATGAGGCTGAGCAATCACACGCAAATAAGCTAAAATATCACGAATTTCAGCGCGTTCATAAAATTTTGGCCCGCCGATAACCTGATAAGGAATAGCTTCTGACATAAATTTTTCTTCAAATTCACGAGTTTGGGCAGCGGTGCGTACCAAAATAGCAATATGTGAATATTCAAGACCTTTGCGGTGCAGGTTGTCTATTTCATCCGCTATATATTCGGCTTCGTCTGATCCTGAATAGGTGCTCACAACTTTAACTTTGCAATTGTCAACTTGAGCGGCGGGACTGTTTTCGGCAACACGCAGATTTTTGCCCAAGCGGTCATGATTGTGGCTGATGAGCGCAGAAGCTGCCTCTAGAATGTTGGCTGTTGAACGATAGTTTCGTTCCAAGCGGATGATTTTTGCATCTTCAAAATCTTTTTCAAAACGCAGAATGTTTTCGATTTCGGCGCCGCGCCATGAATATATGGATTGGTCATCATCTCCCACACAGCAAAGATTGCGGTGTTTTTGGCAGAGCAGGCGCAACAGCAGATATTGCGTTACGTTTGTGTCTTGATACTCGTCAACCATAATATATTTGAACCGTTCCTGATATTTACTCAAAACATCAGGATTGGACATCAATATGTTCAAACTGTATAATAAAATGTCTCCGAAATCGACGCAGTTTAATTCCAAAAGGCGGGCTTGGTACAACTTATAAACATTGGTTAAAACATTGCCGTGAAAATCCTGATTGATTTTATCAACAGTCAGACCTTTGTCTTTCCACAGCTGAATTTTATCCAACAACCCTTGCGGCGGATATTTTTTATCATCTATGCCTTGTGTTTCGCATATTTGTTTTATAACCCGACGTTGATCGTCTTCGCCCAAAATTGTAAAATTTGAGTTCAATCCTGCAAGAGCTGCATTTTGACGCAAAATTTTAACGCAAATTCCGTGAAAAGTTCCCATCCATACGGCATCTACCATATCTCCGATCATGTTGCGCGCACGCTGTGTCATTTCACGGGCGGCGCGGTTGGTAAACGTGACGACCAGACAGTTCCACGGCGCCGCCTTGCGCTGAGCTAAAATATAAGCTAAGCGGGTAGTCAAAACTTTGGTTTTGCCGGTGCCGGCTCCCGAAAGCACCAATAACGGTCCGTCAGTGCAGGTAACAGCCTGTTTTTGTTCGGGGTTAAGCTCATTAAGCCATGGTGTTTCCGGCATTAGTGCCGAAATGTTGTCATAAGTGCAGGCAGCGCTGTCGCCGTCTAAGTCAAATATATCAGTCATAATCCGGATACTTCTTGTTTTTTTATTTTACGGCGCCTATATTATAGTAATCTTTAATGAAATAAAAGCGCTTTTTAAACTAATGCTCAAAAGAGGAAAAAATGTCAGAAATCAGAGATAAAATAATCGGTTTGTCCGACTATATGAACAGCAGAATTATCGGACAGCGGAGATTGGTTCGCAAAATGATTATCACTTTGTTGGCCGAGGGGCATGCTTTGGTAGAAGGAGCTCCGGGGCTGGCAAAAACAAAAGCCATTAAAACTATGGCCGACTGCATTTCAGCGAGTTTTAACCGCATTCAGTTCACACCTGATTTGCTGCCTGCCGATATTACGGGAAGTGAAATTTATGTAGCGCAAAAAGGTGAATTTGAATTTAGAAAAGGCCCTGTTTTTGCCAATTTGGTTTTGGCGGACGAAATTAACCGCGCACCGGCAAAAGTTCAGTCAGCACTGCTTGAGGCTATGGCCGAACGGCAAGTGAGCGTAGGAGGACAACGTTTTGAACTTCCAAAACTTTTTATGGTTATGGCTACTCAAAACCCGATTGAACATGAAGGCACTTATAATTTGCCGGAAGCTCAGCTTGATAGATTTTTGATGTATATTCGTATTGAGCAGCCCGAAGCCGCTGACGAGCATAAAATTTTGGAATTGGTGCGCAACGAAGGAACATTTGTCAATCCTGAAAAACAACCTGTTTTTGACAAATTGAATATATCTGATGTTGAGGCGGCCACACGTGAGGCCTTGGGAGTTTATTTGAGCAAAGAGCTTGAAGAATATATGGTTCAGCTTATTGTTGCGACCAGACATCCTGAAAAATATGATGAGAGCCTGAGCGGAATGGTTATGTTTGGAGCAAGCCCCCGAGCAACAATTGCTCTTGACCGCTGTGCAAAAATAAACGCTTGGATTTCCGGACGTGATTTTGTTACTCCTGAAGATATTCATGCCGTTATATATGACATTTTGCGCCATAGGGTTATTTTAAGCTTTGAAGCACAGGCCGAAGGCTATACAAGCGACGATGTTATTACCAAATTATTGAATGTAGTGCCTTTGCCATAAGGAGCAATTATGGGAAAAATTGCAAAAATAGCTTCATCGCTTTGGAGAAAAAAGAAAAAAAACAATTCTCAAAGCGGATTGGCTGCAACTCTTGATGATTTAATGGAGCAACGGCGTAATGTGCGGTGGCTGCATTTGAAAACCAAACTCCATGCTTCAAATCAGGCCGGTGATGTAAAATCAGCGTTTAAGGGCAGGGGAATTGAGGTTGAAGAAATTCGCAGCTATGCCTTTGGTGATGATGTCAGAGATATTGATTGGCGGGTAACCGCGCGCAAAAACAGTCCCTATACTAAAATTTATTCCGAAGAACGCGACCGTGAAATTTATGTTTTGTTGGATTTATCTCCGTCAATGGTTTTCGGTACGCGGAAAGAATTAAAATCGGTTACGGCCAGTAAAATAACAGCGCTTTTGGGATGGATGGCGCAAGAAAACAATGACCGATTCGGTGTATTCATCTTTGACGGCAGACAAAATTGGCAATTTAAGCCTCAGCAAAACCGAGCTCAGCTTTTGGCTATATTTAATAAAATAGCAGAAGTAAATCAGGATATAATCAAACATGAAGTTAAGTCGGAAGGGCTTAAAAAAACACTGCAGATGTTAGTTAAAAACTTGAAAGACAGGGCAACGGTTTTTGTTATCAGCGACTTTGCCGGTTTTAATGATGACGAAAAAAAATCTCTGGCTGCTTTGTCTAAAAAAACAAGCCTGTTTTGTCTGAATGTTTATGATGTGTTGGAAGCTCAGGCGCCAGCTCCGGGGCAATATATGGCTGCAAACGGCAGTGAAAAACTGGTTTTTGACAGCGGGCAGAATGCTTTTAGGCGGGAATATCAGCAATTTTTTGCCGAAAAACGAGAAAAAATACATGATTTTTGCCGGAAATTCAATTGCCGTTATGTTGAAATAAGAACTGACATTCCTATAACACGGCAAATAAAAATTATATAAAATCCGAGATTGACAAAAATTTTTTTGGCGTTAAAATTGAGCCCAATTTAGATGAAACAACCGTATAATTATTTTGTGAGAAAGTTAAAAATATGGTAAAAACAAACGAAAATAATTCATATCGCCGTGGTCAGGAACTTTTAGACCAAGGTCTTTATAAAGATGCTATCGTACAGTTTGATCAAGCTATAAACGAACAGCCTGAATCATGGAAAGCGCTTAATTCAAAAGGTTTTGCTTTGCAAAAATTAAGCCGTTATACAGAAGCAGTTGAATGTTTTGATAAAGCATTGGAAAAAAATCCGCAATCTGTTGAAATCATTAATAATAAAGGTGTCACTCTGTCTATGCGCGGTCTTTATAAAGATGCCATCGCACAGTTTGATCAGGCTGCAACCATTGATCCGACTTCATTGGAAGCTTTGAACGGTAAAGCTATTGCTTTGCAGCATATGTATTTGTATAAAGAAGCTTTGGATGTTTTGGAACAAGCTATGAAAATCGATCCTAAGCATGTTCAAACCTTGTTGAGCATTGCCGTAACTTTACAAAAGTTAAAACAGTTTGATCGAGCTATTTCGTTTTTCAAAAAAGTATTGTCTTTTG
The DNA here is from genome assembly GCA_900542055.1 of uncultured Azospirillum sp. GTDB lineage: Bacteria > Pseudomonadota > Alphaproteobacteria > RF32 > CAG-239 > JAFUYI01. The sequence goes on from UQMA01000014.1 coordinate 27,270, forward strand.
ATAAATCAAACATCAAAGCTTGGAACGGCGTTGGCGTAACCTATCAATTGATGGGCGATAACAATTCGGCTCTGAAATGTTTTACCAAAATTTTGAATATCAATAATCGTGAAATTCAGGCATGGATAAGCATCGGTTTTGTTTATCAAAAAATGCTCAAATTTTCAGACGCTTTAAAATGCTATAAAAAAGCGCAGATGATTAATGAAGGCCGTTATCATCACAAACTTTATGACGGTTTGGCAAGTTGTTTAACAAAATTGTCTGAATTTGATCAAGCTGTTGAAATTTATAAACAGATTTTCAATACTGAAGAAGGAAAGAAAAAATGGGATGCTCAGCGTTCGATTAAGTTTGTGGGTAAACTTAAACGCAAAAAAGCGACCGGAACTTTGCCTGATTTGGTTCCTCCTGAAGAATAGCATAAAAAACTCTCCTTTGCGGAGAGTTTTTTTATGCTAAAATAAGCTTGCCAATCAATGGGGATTTTTGTATTTTACCAATATCAAAATAATGGAGATATAAATGGCTGAGAATGATTTTTTAACTTCTCCCTCTGTTATGCCGAGGGTTGGTAATGCCTCTGCATCCGGAATAGATTTTCGCGACTTTGATTACATACGGGATAATAGTAAATTTTTGCAAATGCCGGATTGGAACGAGGCAAGCAATGCTTTTTCTTCAACTCAGCCTGAGCCAGCTAAAGTAGAAAGTTTTGAGCATGAGAGGCAGATGCTGACGGATGAACTTTGTCCTTTGCGTGTTGAACAGGAAAATTTAGAACAGAACGTAATACAGCGGCGGCAACAGCAACAGCAGGAGTTTGAACAATTGGAAGCAATAGCTGTTTTCAAAAGTTCTTTGCTTAAACTTTTGCCTGAAAAATATAGAGAAGACGGACGTGTTTTTTTGAATAATTTTATTATGCAGCGCAATGACGGCAATTTTTTTCCGGGGGAAGGACCTAAATACGATGGATTGAAAAGTAAAGCCGAAAATCTTTTATTTTTGCATTGGCTGAATAAATTTAAAAGTGAATTTTTAAAGCTTAGTCAGGATTTTAAGTCTTTTGCCCCCCGATTTGATATTGGAGCCGCCAAAGACGAAGCAAAAGCAGAGATATTTTCTTATTATAATGTGGAAGAACTCGAACGCCAAAGCGAATATTTGCTTGAAAAAATAAATAAAATCAAAATTAAACAAGATGAACTGGCGGCAGCTGCCGGCAGTGAAAGAATGTCTCTTGCTCATAAATTGGAACGTCTGAAATCTTATTATGATAAACAGCTTTATAAAGAAATAAATTTTGAAGATGTTCCATTTATGCCGGAAAAAGAACATTTTTTTGAAAAATTCGAAAATCTGAGTTTAACCTGGAGAGGTTTGCTGCGGGAAGCTCGCAATAAAAACATTCATTTTGGCGAAACAACAGGCTTGCTTGACAATGGTTTTCCTGTGGCGGCTGCTTACGATCCCCGCGAAAACAGAATTTTGTGTAATCCGTCTTTTTCAGCAGATGAGCAGGTTTTTGAAACTGCAAAAATTTTGCTTGATAAGGTACAGCATTTATTGAGTGGAGATTATGACGCCAGATCGCGCTATTTGTACGAGCTGTGCCGTCAAGCCGAAAAATCCGCTAAAATGGTGGCTTTAGCCGCTGATTTTTCAATGTTTCTACCGACTTTTAAAAGCAGAGTCGTTTCTCTTTATGCGGATATAATGTCAGTTTTTATTTCGGGAAACTCTCCTATGGATAAATATGCAAAGGCTTTTGTTAAGGCGTTATCGACAAACACTGTGCGTTCGGAGGCGCGGTTTGCGGTATTGCACCAAATTTTGAACAATCAAAAAATCATTGTTTCGAATAAAGAAGATTTTGTGCTCAAAAGCTTATCTATCGGAGAGATAATAAGTCCGTTTGTCAGCCGCGGAGCACCGTTATTGAATGAAAATGCGGAAATGAAAAAGCAGTTAGAAAAAATCCCTTCCGATGACAAAATCAAAATACAGGAAGCTGCAAATGTCGATAAAGATTACAGCCTACTTGATTTTATGATATATTAACTTTATTAAATTTTTGTAACATAAATATATTGTAATATAAAAATATTGCTTGTTTTCTTTTTTTCAGCTACAATATCAATGTGGTATGTGAGGTGAACTATGGATATTGTCGCCGGTAAAAATGGCAGCTTTTTTGTTGTTACGGATATAATTGATACCGATACTTCAAAAAAACTAGCGAATATTTCGTTTGACGAATTTGGTCGTTATAACGCATGGCCGACCATGAAAAAAATCTCGCATATGTCAGAAGCCGAATATGTGGAAAAAAATGGCTTAAAACTTGAAATTTTACAGAAATTCGATCGCTTTAGAGAAGCTGTTGATTATAAAGCTACACAAGATTTGCTCTTTTTTATTGAAAATGAAGGCGGTCGCGAACAAATTGAAGATAGACGTGGTACAAGTTTAATTAATCCTGAAAATTTCAAAAACGGTTTTTTGCATCCTGCGCCGCGCGAATTGTCAGGAATGATTACCGATTCTTTTGAAATTAAAGATCAGGATGTTCCTCGAATGTTAAAAAGTTTGGGGATAGTTATTGTTCGATCCGTAATTTCGTACTTCGTAAAATGGAATAGCGTAACTTATAAAGTGGATGTTATTCCGTCAAGTAAAGATGCGCGCAAAGGGGCTTTTAATGGTGATGAAATTACCATAGGTGAAAATTGCTACATTTTTCAATCTGATGATTGGCGCCATATAAAAAAGATAGAATATCGTTTTAATCAGGAAAAAATTTCACGCAAAACTTCATGGTTCAGATTTGATAAACCCGAAGATGAAATCTTTGAAGATGTGCTTAAAAAAGTTTGTAAAGATTCGCTTAAATGCCGGATTTATAATGAGTTATACAAAAAATATCTTTCTCTAAAACAGGAAAAAGCTGATTACCGCGGGATTTTTATTCATGAATTTCATCATTTGCGTAACAAAATTTTATTTGAAAACAGATGTCTAAAACCTAACACCAAAGCTCTTTTGGCGCCGGATATGTATTATATTTTGGTGGAAGATGAACGTTCGGCGCATTTAGCGGCAGCAATAGACCATATTAACCAATATTGGCATGATCATAATTGGGAAAAATTGCTGAAAGTTGAACCTTGTTTTGAAATTTTGGCTTCCCGCAGTGAAAGTGAACGCAACCGATTGTTGGTTAATCTTGATTTTGTGACCAATGCAAAGTTGAAATATTGGACCGAAAATGATTTAGACGATCATTTTAGCAAAATTTTACACAGAATACCGATATTGCATAATTATTGTTCTGTTGCAAAAGGAATTGATAATGACAGAAAAGAATATCTGCGTATGCGTTCTATGTTGTACAGCTTTTGGATTTATGATCCGTTTAGCCAGCGCTATTATATGAAACGGCTTGATAAATATATTAAAATAGATATTCCGGTTACAACTGATGTTAGTGAAAAAATTATAGCCCGTTCTCAGTCTTTTATTGAGCGAAAACTGAAATCAAAAGAATTGTTGGTGATAAAATACGGTTTCAGTGATGACCAAATCAGAAAAGCTGCTAATATATACGACACAAGATGGCGTATCAAACGAGATAAAAATTAAGGAGATAAAATATGAGATTGATTTTAAGTTTGGCGGGAATTATCGCTCTTGCTTTGGCTGTCGCTTGGTTTGGTTATGGTTTGCCTCCTAAAGCGGTTTATTATAAAACATTGCACGCTTTTTCTTCAGCAACTGAAAATGCGGAAACAGGGGCATCTAATGTAAGTAGCGCATCTTCGCGTTTTGGCGATGTCATTAAAAACAATTACAATTCTCAGGATATGACAGAGCCGTCTGTTCGCTAAAAATATTTTACGGCAAAATAACAGCCTCGATTTTTTTTTCGGGGCTGTTTAATTTTTGTTTAATATTGTTTTATGGAAAATAAAATGCCTGATTTTAGTTTTGAAAATTTATATAAAGGTATAGTTGTGGGTATTGACGAAGCCGGACGCGGTCCTTGGGCCGGTCCTGTTGCTGCCGGAGCTGTGGTTATACGGGATCAAGCGCTATCTGAGCTTTTGTTAAAAGAACTTAATGATTCTAAAAAGCTTTCGGCTAAAAAACGCGAAATTTTATATAAAGAACTTCTGTCTGAGCAATCAAAAGGAAAATTGTGCATAGGCATAGGACTTGCAAGTTGTTGCGAAATTGATGAACTAAACATTTTGCAGGCTACATTTTTGGCTATGAAACGAGCGGTTGACAATTTGCCGATTAAACCGGATGTTGCATTGGTAGACGGAAATCAAACGCCGAAATGTTTGGATTGCAAGATTAAAACTGTGATTAAAGGTGATGCAAAATCAATGTCAATTGCCGCTGCGTCAATAGTCGCAAAAGTTTTTCGTGACCGCCTTATGAGCGAACTTGCAGAAAAATATCCTTATTACGGATTTGAAAAAAATGCCGGTTATGGTACTGCGGCGCACATAGAGGGGCTGAAAACGCACGGAATAACTCCGGAACATAGAAAAAGTTATAAGCCAATTCAAAAGCTTATGGAAAATAATATAAAATAGTCAAAAATTTACAAAAAATAGCTTGACTTTTGTCTATAAATATGAGATAAGTAAAGACATCAGAGATTATTACACATATTATCATTAACTAAAAAAATCATACAACTATGATTCAGAAAAAGAAAAACCTCGCAAGTGAATGGCATCTCGTATCAAGCTGCCCAGTAGAAAAGATCAGCAAGTATCTCGCTAAGCACGGTGTTTCAAGCGAACTTCGTAAGGAACTCAAGGGACGTAAGGTAAAGGTAGGCAAGGTTGTCTGCGTTCTCAATGGTGACAAGGTTACCGTCGTTACCAAATCTCGTTCTTCGGAAAAGCGCAAGACTCTCGAGCGTGATCAAGCCCGTGCTGCCAAGCAACAGATGCGTTTCGCTTCGTAACCTTAGGCTTTGGCCTTCTTTTAAGCATCCTTAATCAGGATGCTTTTTTTTTATTTAAAATCAACTTGATTTTTAATTTTTTTTGGCTAATATCTAATCCGCTAAAATTAATTATTAAAAAAATTATTTATGAATAAAAAAATGCAAAAAAGTGAAGAAGACGAAATCACTCTGATTAAAACCGGAAAAATTTGCGACTTTATTGAATATACAAAAAACTTTGCTTTGCATGATCGCGCCGTAAAGTTATTGCTTACGCCTCGTTTTAACCGCAAAGCAAGAGCTTTTTTTGCTTCAATTACTCATCCTTTGTCTGGAGAAATGGTGAGTTTGTTGCTTGAAACTCAATGTGATGATAATATTGAAGCTTATTTCAATCATTATCAGTTGGGACTTGCAAACGAATATATACTGGCTCAAACCGCTAAAACGGAATTAATAGCTCGTTATGAAAAAATCTGGGGATTTCGTTCAATTATGGCTCGTCACTATTTGGCCGACAACCATTTAGTATCATCAATCAATCAGACGTCTGTTTTATAAAAAAAACAGACGTTTTTTTGTATTTTAAACAAAAAATAGCCGAAAATTATGTTTATTTCAGTTTATTAATATTTTTGTAACTTCTTTATGCCACACTCCCTTCCATAGTGAAATATATAAAGATTTTTAGCAAAACGGATGAAAATGAGCACGCCTGTCAAAACAATATTGAATACCATCATTAATGATGATTGTGTAAAAGCCATGAATGAAATGGAAGAAAATTCGGTTGATGTAATTTTTGCCGATCCTCCGTATAATTTACAGTTGGGCGAAGCTTTAACACGTCCTGATAACTCATCGGTTAACGGCGTTTATGAAGAATGGGACAGCTTTTCAAGCCTGAAAGAGTATGACACCTATACCCGCAATTGGATGCAGGCAGCTCGCCGTGTATTGAAAGAAAACGGTACAATTTGGGTTATCGGTTCTTATCACAATATTTTCAGAGTTGGATATATTTTGCAAGATTTGGGTTTTTGGATTTTAAATGATATTATTTGGAACAAAACCAATCCTATGCCTAACTTTAAGGGAACTCGTTTTACCAATGCGCACGAAACTTTGATTTGGGCGGCAAAGTCTCCAAAATCAAAGTATACATTCAATTATGAAGCGATGAAAGCTATGAATGAAGACATTCAGATGCGCAGTGACTGGCAAATTCCTCTTTGCACCGGAAAAGAGCGTCTGAAAGGCGAAGACGGCG
>UQMA01000015.1 GCA_900542055.1 uncultured Azospirillum sp.
ATTTGTACATATTTTGTCAATTTTTTGCATAAAATACAAAAAATGCTTTACTAGTGAGCAAAAATGCGATATATACTTAATTATAAGTAAAATTATTAATTAAAATTTTTTTTTATTATGAAAAAAGTGATAAAAATACAGAGCATGTTCGGTCACGAAATTATGGCTCTGTTGTTCGCCAAGAGTTTGAAGTTACCCGCCGTTATTATCCCCAACAAGGATAATAAGGAAGAATTTGAGAAAGAAGCCGCAAAAATTTACGACAACCTCTCGTTCTTCTACGACGTCAAGCTCATACCTTTTGAAGAAAAGGAGATGTATGAGCAGATGTCTTGGGACGTGATTAGCGATCTCAAAACAGGTAAACTCGCTGATGAGGCATGGGACGCATTCGCTAGCGCGAAGTTGACCCCGTGCAGAAGCACATCAGATTTGCCAAAGTTTGAATCTTTGAGCAATCTGAGCGGTACTCCAAATATATTGGTTGTTCCGCAAAAGCTCATCTCAGACGGCGAGTGCGGCGTTACGGCTGCTCAACAGTCTGTTAACCCCTCTGTATTCAACTTCCTGAAGGCAGAGGAAGCCCAACTGGTTTTAGGACAGCACTTTAACAAAGTTGCTGATCTGGAGCTGGTAAAAAGGCTTGCCGAAGACTTCCAGATGTATGTCCCCGGAATGACCGAGGACGAGGAGGTCTTTGGAATCCGTGGCGTAAGACACTGTATGTACTATAATATGTACAGACAGTTGTCTTGCAGCGTTGGCATCGCCGGCACCCACACGTGGTATATGCTGGCAATGTTTCCGGAAATTCCACAAATCATTCTTTATAACAAGAATGGCGTGGAGCACTGGGAAGCAATCGCCGCCGCAGAACGTAAAAGCGGACGTGATATCTACGCTATCGGGTTCGATGAGAATACCGATATGGTAGAGCTCAGCAAGCAGATAAAAGAAACTTTCTTTTATCTGGTTGTGAAAAAGGGCTTCACCAATGTGGATTAAACTCCATCACTTAAAACAAAAAGAAAAGCCGCAACGTATGTTGCGGCTTTTTTTTGTACATTTTTTTCGGATTAATTTATCAATTTATATGTTTACACATAGCGTTCTCTTCCTTTCTTTGATTTCTGAAATAAGAATTTTGATAAAATTCTTTACATTTATCGTGTTTCGCCACAAATCTGCCTCAGATAAAATGATTATAGCAACGATTGTGCTATTCTATTTAAAAATTTTGGAATGTAATATGATGAAAAATTCTTTAATTTTCAATTCACCGGATATCATTGTATTTTAATTTGATGTTTTTGCTTGACATTTTTAAATAATAAAGATATATCAATAGTCAATATACCCTTTAGGGGTATGTAAAAATGTTAAAAACAGAGGGAAAAATGCATAAACACGATTTACAAATTGACAGCCCAAACAATGAACATTCTCATCATCACCATCATCATGGGGAAGTAAGCGAAAAGACCGTGAAGTATCTTTTGATATCTTTTATCATAAATATGCTTCTTACTTTTGTTGAAATAGCCGGAGGTATAATAGCGGGAAGTGTTTCGCTTATCGGCGATGCTTTGCATAATATGTCCGACGCTTTTTCGATTTTGATTGCGGTTATAGCATTTAAGATAGGTCGCCGTAAAGCCAATGGCAAATTTACTTACGGATTTAAGAGAGCAGAGAGTATAGGCGGATTTGTAAATTTGATTCTTTTGTTTGTTGCCGGTGTTTATTTGGCTGTTGAAGGTGTTGGACGGTTGCTCTCTCCGGAACCGATTGACGGCGGAATAATTATTTGGGTTTCGATATTGGCTTTGATTATTGATAGCGCGACTGCTAAACTTTCGCATCATGGTTCAGATAAAAATACCAATATGCGCATGGTCTTTTTGCATAATTTGGCTGACGCACTGGGGTCTGTCGGCGTAATTGTTTCAGGGCTGTTTGTTATATATTTTGATGTTTATTGGATTGATGGCACAGTTGCTCTTTTGATAGCCGCATATATGATTTATCAATCTGTTATTGCTTTTCCGAAATTGGTTGAGCTGCTGATGAATGCTGCGCCGGAAGGATTGAATTTAGAAGCCCTGCAAAAAGATTTGAGCAATCTCGAAGGTGTGAAAAATGTTCATCATCTGCATGTTTGGTGCATTAGTGAAGATGCTGTTTCTTTAGAATGCCACATGGTTGCCGATGATACGGAATTGGCGCATAAAGCAGCGCATTTGTTAGATGAAAAATACGGTATAGAACATTGCAATATCCAAATTGAAAAATGTAATGACTGTAAAAGTTGTGATTTATAAGCAAAATAAAAAATGTAATTTTTTTTTGTTAGAACTCTTGAAAAGGACAAATTGACCACCTACCTGAATTAATAGATGATGAATAAAAAATCACCAATTCAGAAAAGGAGATAAAAATGTCTGATTCAAATATTGTTCGTAAAGAAAACAGCCATAATGCTCCGACGCACTTTGGCTATCGCAAAGATTTTAATGATTTGGTAAATAACTTTTTTAATGGTTGGTTTGATTTGCCGTTGGCATCGGAAAACCAGTCGTTCAAAAATATAGAGCCGAAGGTTGAAATTTCGGAAAATGAAAATGATGTTACCGTTTGTGCCGAAGTTCCGGGAATGTCTGAAAAAGATATTGACTTGGAAGTTTCTTCCGATGGATATTTAACAATTTCCGGTGAAAAGAAACATGAAAAGAAAGAAAAAGGCAAGGGAAGTTATTTTTCAGAAATTTCTTACGGTTCATTTAAACGGACAATTCCATTGCCATGGGAGTTGAAGTTTGACGATGCAAAAGCTGATTTTGAAAACGGTATGTTAAAAGTTTATATTCCGAAATCAACCGAGGAAAAAGAACGCCGTAAAAAAATAGCTATTAACCGTAAATAAGGCATAAAAAAACAGAAAAAAGCTCCAATTTAGGAGCTTTTTTTGTTTTTGCATTAAAACAAACCGGAGATAATGCCATTATTGTCAACGTCTATACTTTCCGCTGCCGGATGAGCAGAAAGTCCGGGCATTGTCATAATGTTTCCGGTTAAGATAACAGCAAATTCGGCTCCGGCTGATAAATGTACATCTTTAACCGGCAGAGTAAAATTGCACGGTGCACCGATAAGTTTTGCATCTGCTGAAATCGAATTTTGAGTTTTTGCAATGCAAACAGCAAGCTTTTTATATCCGTTATTTTCAATTTCGGTAATTTTTTGTAAAGCTAAAGAACTGTATTCAACATTTTTTGCATGATAAATACGGGTTGCAATAATTTCTATTTTTTGTTTTATAGACATCTCGTTTGTGTATAAAGGGTGATAATTGTTATTTTGCAGCGAAATTGCTGCAATTTCTTTTGCCAATTCTTCAGCGCCTTTGCCGCCGTTTTCCCAGCTTGAAACTTCAATTGCTTTAATATTTTCCTGTGTGCACAGATTTTTTAATGTTGCGATTTCATTTTCTGTGTCGGTAACAAATTTATTTATAGCTACAACGGCCGGCACACCATATTGACGAATATTTTCAATGTGTGTTTTCAAATTGGCAAAACCTTGGTGCACGGCAGCTATGTTTTCAGCTTTTAAGTTATCTTTTGCAATTCCTCCGTGCATTTTTAATGCGCGGATTGTTGCTACGATTACAATGCCGTCAGGTTTAATTTCTGCAGCCGGACATTTAATGTCCAAGAATTTTTCAGCGCCTAAATCAGCGCCAAACCCAGCTTCGGTTACAACATAGTCGGCGAGATGAAGAGCTGTTTGAGTGGCAATAATGCTGTTGCATCCGTGGGCAATGTTGGCAAAAGGTCCGCCGTGTACCAAAGCCGGAGTTTTTTCCAATGTTTGTACAAGATTGGGTTTCAGAGCGTCTTTTAACAGTGCGGTCATTGCTCCCGAAGCTTTGATTTCTTCAGCTGTAACGAAGCGTCCGTCTTTTGTTTTGCCGATAACTATTTTATTCAAACGCCGTTTAAGATCAGCAATGTCTTTAGCTAAACAAAAAATAGCCATAATTTCACTGGCAACACTTATGTCAAAATGATCTATGCGCGGTTCTCCGTTAATAGCTCCGCCCAGAGCTGTTTCAACAGTGCGCAATGCGCGGTCGTTTAAGTCTAAGCAGCGGTGCCAAAATATGTTTTCCGGATCAAGATTTAGCAAATTTCCTTGTTTTATGTGGTTATCAATCATAGCGGATAACAAATTATTCGCCATTGTGATGGCATGAATATCTCCGGTAAAATGTAAATTTATGTCTTCCATAGGTACAATTTGAGCATATCCGCCGCCGGTGGCTCCGCCTTTTATACCAAAACAAGGTCCCATTGATGGTTCACGCAGGGCCAACATAGCGTTTTTTCCGATATAGCGCAGTCCGTCTGCCAATCCGATGGATATGGTCGATTTTCCTTCTCCGGCCGGCGTCGGTGTCATGGCCGTAACGAGGATAAGTTTTCCTTTTTGCTTGTTTTGCGATATGCGTTTTAATCCTTCATAACTGATTTTAGCCTTATATTGTCCGTATAATTCCAGTTCATTGGATTTTATGCCGATGTTTTTTGCAATCTCTGAAATAGGTGACATTTTGTTTTGTTGTGAAATTTTAATATCTGTAAGCATATTATGTTCCTATGTTGATAAATATCACTATTAAAAACAGTTCTGAAAATAAAAATCAACCCCATAAACTTGCAAAGGTATTTAATTGCAGAATTTTTGGAGAAAATTAATTTTTTATTTTTCGGGAAAGAACCAACAGATAAACTGCCGCAAAAATCATAACGGCGATGCTTCCTAATTGATTTGATGTTATGTCCGTAACTATTCCCATAACTAAAGGAAAAATTGTGCCTCCGAAAATTCCCATAATCATCAAACCCGAAATTTCATTTTTCTTTCCATGCATATCATGCAGAGCCTGTGCAAAAATAATAGGAAACATATTAGCATTGCCATATCCGATAAAGGCTAAGCAAATATAAAGAGGTATTTTTTCGTCAAATAGAAATAATCCCCCCATTGCAATCAGCATAAGAGTTATACTGGCAATAAAGAAATGGTGGGCGGAAAAACGAGGCAAAATCCATGCCCCTGAAAACGAGCCGATTGTTCTGAACAAAAAATAAATACTAGTTGCATAACCGGCTTCAGTCAAAGGAACATTAAGCTTTTGCATTATAAGTTTTGGAATGGATACATTGATTCCGACATCAATACCCACATGACAAATAATGCCGACAAAATATAAAAATACGGTAAGCCTTCCCAATAATGAAAAACATTCCTTAAAAGTTGAAACCTGTCCGATTTCTTCTTCCTGAATTTTTTCACGTGACAGCATAGCAATAGATAATATGCAGATAATCAAAAAGAAAGGAAACAATATCTGCCAGCTGTTAAAATGTATAACGCTCCATCCCGCTAAAATCGGAGCGATAAAAGAGGCGCATGATTTTACAAATTGTCCGAACGTCAATGCTCCCGATAAATTTTTTCCGCTTACAATATTGGATAACAAAGGATTAACCGAAACTTGCATAATTGTGTTTCCAATTCCGAGTAAAGAAAATGAAATCATAATAACGACTAAATTATAATCGATAAGCGGTATAGCCAGAGCTAACGCTGTTACCCACAAACTTACGATAACGGTTTTTTTTCGGCCGATTTTATTCATTAGCAAACCGGTTGGAACGGCAAAAATTAAAAACCAGAAAAAGACCATAGAGGTGAAAAAATTAGCCAAAGTGTCGGAAAGTGCAAAATCGGCTTTGACATAATTTGTGGCAATACCGACAAAATCAACGGCTCCCATTGCAAAAAATGCAAACATAACGGGAATTAATTTACGAACAGTTCTATTCATTTTGTCCTCCTTTTTCATATTTTGGCCAAGCGCCGGCGCGCGTGCAGACAAAAGCAGAAGTTTTAACTGCAAATTCGTGTGCTTGTGTCAGGCTTTTTCCTCTTAACAAACTATATATGAAAGCTGCCGAAAAAGAATCTCCGGCACCAACGGTGTCGCAAACTTGTACTTTGGGAGTAGGCAGATAAGATTTTTCATCGGGGGTATAAATAATGCTGTAATTTTCACCGGCTGTGAAAATCAAATATTTAAGATTGTATTTTTTGATTAAAAAGCGGCATATATCTTCATCATTACCGGTTTGAAAAAAGAGTTTTTTGACGATTTTTATTTCGTCATCGTTGATTTTAAAAATATTAGAAATTCGGAGCAATTCATCAATAAGTTCAGCAGAATAAAAATTGCCGCGTAAATTAATGTCAAACAGTTTGAAAGAGTTGTTCGGGGCGCATTTAAGCAGTTTTTTTATGGTTTGTGCCGAGTGGCTGTTTCGCAGCGCCAAAGTTCCGAAACATACGGCATCGGCTTTTGAAACGATTTCTTCAGCTTCTTTGCTTAAATTTATATGATCCCAAGCTGTTCCTTCGACAATAGTGTAGCTTGGAATACCATCTTTTAAAACAACTTCCACAATTCCTGTCGGAAAATCGTTGCGTTCAATAATTCCTTTAATTCCGCTTTTGCCCAATTCCTCTAAAATTTCATCGCCTAAAGCATCTTTGCCGACAGCGCTGATTGCATAGCCTTCCGCACCAAGCTGAGTTGCGTTATATACAAAATTTATCGGAGCTCCGCCGGCTCTTTTCCCGCTGGGAAGCATATCCCACAGCAATTCGCCGATACCGACGATAACAGGACGGACAGTTGTATTCATGGCAATTCTCCTTATTTATATTAAATAATTATACTATAATTATATTCCAAGACCTTAAATCTGAAATTAATGCTCCCATGCTAAAGTTTTACAAGGAATTTGTACATGCCTGTTTTTTGCTCCGCCGTCTGCCGCACGGATAATTTCTTTGCAAAAAGCGTAAGATGGCAATTTGTCATAGTGTTCTAAGACCGATTTTATACAGTCTAATTTGAAATTGTCGGCAGCTGACTGTGCTTTATATATTTTATTGATAGCATATCGACGGCAGATTTTTTGTCCTTTCTTATCGAAAGTTCCTGTCAATTCTTTAATTTTTTTGTTTATTTCAAGTCTGTGGTTGTTAAAGTTGCTTTCCGGTAAAATTTGCCCGATGCTGCGTTCGCGGACTAACCGTTCATAAAGCAGATTGATATAAGTTGAGCGGAAAGATAATTTTTTTAGCAAATCATCACTTTTAAAAGCAAACGCCCATTCATTTAATGCTGTAACTTCTTTGTCGATTTTTGTATTTTGCATTTGAATGATTTTTAGCGGCATTGAAGCGTACAATCTTTCTATTGTCGGATTGGAACATTGCGTGCTGTCAAAAAAACGGTTTAATGTTTGAATATCTTCAGCCCTGAAATCTTTATAAGTAATTTGACGTTCGATAAAAGTTTCAAAATTTTTAACAAAATTTTCGGAAACGGGAGTATTATAGCGGCAAGCAGTTCCGATACTTTGCAGGGTTTGTCCCAAAAAAGAAACATCAACATTTTGAGCAGGGTTTTGAATGTTGTCAAAAAAATCACGCTGTTCACTCAGGTGGCAGTAACGCCTGTTTAGTATTACTTCCAGCGGATAAAAGCTTATTTCTGTACTTTTGGGAGCCAAATATGCAAAAAGGCCGACAAAATTTTGGCAGCCTTTTTGTGTCATATTTCCGGCGGATAAAACATAATCTTCCATAATTCGGTTTGCTTCCGAATAATCATAAATATTATCTTTATTGCAAACCAAATTATCGAAGCTGTATTTTGTTTCCGCAAAATCCATATTAATATCCGTTATAAGGAATAACGCGTGCACGGGATGAGCCGTCACCATATAAAACCATGCAGCGCTGTCCGTTTGCCAACAAGACATCATTGCCCTGAGTAACAGTTACAACACCGCCGTTGTCAAGCTGAACAACGTATTCGTAACCGGATTGGCTGGATAATCCGCCTTGAGCCAAATTGCCGGCGGCTCCGCCTAACAAAGCCCCTCCGACAGCGCCTAAAATTCCGGCGGTTGAGCCTTTGCCTATTTGCGATCCTGCAACGCCGCCTGCCAAAGCTCCGACGGCAGTTCCGGCAGATTTATCGCTGTCGCGCACGGTAATGTTGCGAACGGAAATAACAGTCCCTTTTAAAGCTCTGGTTACAGAACCGACAGCTGAAGAATCATACTGGTTTGCGCCGATATCCGTAGCGCAGGCTCCCATCATCAACAATGCCGGAATAATCAAAATCAATGCAGTCTTTTTCATTTTATACTCCTTAATTTATCATTTATTACATATTAGCAACACTTCATTTTTTGTCAATGCCGTACTGGACAATTTAAGATAAGTATTATATATTGCATGCGGTTAAAAATTTTTTATAACAGGAAAAGGCTAAAATGTTAAAAAGAACAAAAATTGCAAAACTTCTCAAGTCGGAAACTGCGCTTGACGAAGTACTGGTTAAAGGTTGGGTTAAAACTCGCCGTGATTCTAAAGATTTTATGTTTATAGAGCTCAATGACGGCTCTTGTCTGAAAAATATTCAAATTATCGCCAATAACACTTTAGCCAATTATAATGATTTGAAAAAATTAACAACAGGGTCTTCATTAGCCGTAAGAGGAACTTTGCAGGATTCTCTCGGCAGCAATCAAAAATATGAAATCAAAGCGGAAGAAATTATAATTTATGATATTGCCAATGATGATTATCCGTTGCAAAAGAAAAAACACACTGATGAATATTTGAGAACAATTGCCCACTTGCGTCCGCGTACAAACAAATATGGTGCGGCTTTCCGCATTCGTTCGGAATTATCTTATGCGATTCACGAATTTTTTCATTCCCGCGGATTTCGCTATGTTCACACGCCGATTATTACAGCTTCTGACTGTGAAGGCGCCGGAGAAATGTTTCAGGTGACCACCCTCGATTTGAATAATGTTCCGAAAACCAAAGACGGAAAAGTTGACTATTCTCAAGACTTTTTCGGAAAAGAAGCTCGTTTGACCGTTTCGGGACAGCTCAACGGCGAAATGTATGCTATGGCTTTAGGAGATATTTATACTTTCGGTCCCACTTTTAGAGCTGAAAATTCAAACACAACCCGCCATGCGGCAGAATTTTGGATGATTGAACCTGAAATGGCTTTTGCAGATATTAACGATGATATGGATCTGGCTGAAGATATGGTTAGATATTGTGTCAAACACGTGCTTGCTCATTGTCCGGAAGATATTGAATTGTTTGAAAAATTTGTTGCTCCGGGGCTGCAGGATACGTTGAATACCATCATAAACGAACCTTTTGCACGCATTACATACAGCGAAGCTATCGAAATTATGAAAAATTCAAAACAGGAGTTTGAATATAAGCCTGAATACGGTGTCGATATGCAAACTGAACATGAGCGCTTTTTAGCTGAGAAACATTTCAAACGTCCGGTTATCGTCCGTGATTATCCAAAAGAAATTAAGGCATTTTATATGCGGATGAATGATGACAATAAAACCGTTGCCGCTATGGATGTTTTGGTTCCGGGAATTGGCGAACTTATCGGAGGATCTCAGCGTGAAGAACGTTATGATCGTTTGGTTGCGCGTATCAAAGAATTAGGTATGAAAGAAGAAGATTATTCGTGGTATTTGGATTCTCGCCGCTATGGTTCCGTTCCTCATGCCGGCTTTGGTTTGGGTTTTGAACGTATGATGTTGCTTTTGACTGGAATTGGCAATATTCGCGATGTGATTCCTTTCCCGAGAACTCCGAAATCAGTAAGCTTTTAGGAGATATATATGAAATATTTGCTGTTGCTTTTGATGTTTTTTTGCAGTGTGTCCGCGGCTTTTGCTCAAACTCAGGCGGTTGCCGATGAGCGCATAATGGTTATTGTTCCGCCGGAAGAAGAAAATGTCGAAAGCAACGCAAATATGCCCACTTGTGACAATCAACGCGTGATTGCTGATGTAAAAGAAGCAATCACAGCTTATCTGCAACAGCATAATTCAGGCTCTATCATTGAAAAACGTAAACGGAATCTGGTTGTGAAGAATATTGACAAATACACAGAAATTCCGGTTGCGGAATTTGATAATTCGCAAAATTATCTGGTTGCCAATGAATTGGTTATGACTAAAATTAACCGTAAAGTCAAAGAACAAAATTTGCGGCTTTGCGTCGGCGAAGGAAAAGTTCCCGTTTATCTGCTGATATATCCGGAAGATTTCGGTTACCGCGTGCAAATCATTAATTTTATCAGCCCCGGAAAAAACGGAAATGAATTTTCGGTTTTCTATGCGCCGGAAGTAAAGCAATACGATAACTTTGAAAATTGATTTTTACTATTGAATTTTTATAAAAAACGCATATAATCTTCTCTGTTAAAAGAAAGAAGGTCGATTTATTTTGAGTAACAATTCTTCAGTAATGGTTATTAAGCCTAGTTCCAATCTGCCTTTGGTGGTAGAAAACAACGGCTTGGTTTCATATCTTGAAAAAATCAAAACTTTTCCAGTCTTGAGCGATGAAGAAGAACAATCGCTGGTATTAGATTTTAAGAAAAACAACAATCTTGCAGCTGCACATAAATTGGTGTTGTCGCATTTGCGTTTGGCTGCCAAAATAGCTTTGACATACCGCCGTTACGGTTTGCCAATGGCAGACATTATCTCCGAAGCAAATATCGGTTTGATGCAGGCGGTTAAAAAGTTTGATTTGGATAAAAAAGTTCGCTTGTCGACCTATGCCATCTGGTGGATTAGGGCGGCAATCAATGATTTTGTCTTGCGTTCTTGGTCTTTGGTAAAGATAGGCACAGTCGCTGCTCAAAAAAAGCTTTTTTATAATTTGAACAGAATTAAAGCTCGTTTAGGACTTTATGAAAATAAGGAATTGGAACCGGCAGTAGCTAAACAAATAGCCAATGAGTTGGTTGTTGACGAGCAGGATGTTGTAGAAATGAACCGCCGCTTGGGAGGCGATAGTTCATTGAATGTGAATGTCGGCGATGAAGATGATGTTGAACGGCAAGATCTTCTGGTCGACAACCGCCAAAATATTGAAGCCAGCCTGGCTAATCGTCAGGAAGCCAGTTACAAACATGGTATTTTGATGTCCTGCATCAATTTATTGCCTGAACGCGAAGCTTATATAATAAAAAATCGTATGCTTTCTGATATGCCGCAAACTTTGGAAGACATAGGCACTAAATACAACATCAGCCGTGAACGTGTTCGTCAGTTGGAAAAAAAGGCTTTTGATCATTTGTCAGAATTAGTGCGTGACAAAATGGCTCAGGCTGCTTAACTGAAAAAAGGGCAAGCTAATGTCGGACGGCGAAAATATGCAACAATTCGACTTTGAAGGTACAGTTCAGCCAACGGAAGTCAAAGGCTATGCTTATAAAAATATTTTCTCACCGAAAGAATCTATTGCCGAAATGCCTAAACGTATGGAAGAACGCATAAAAAGAGTTCGCAAAATGCGAAAAAATAATATTTTTGCTGAATCTTACAAAGCGCCGAAAGTTTTAAATGACTGATTTTATACAACGGTTAATAGATTCTTTGGTTTCTGCTCAAATTGATTCGCCGCGCCTTGAATTGCGAATGATGATTGCTGATTTGCTGCACTGTGATGTCAATGAAATAAGTCTTAACCTCGACCTATCCTCCGAACAAGGTTCTAAACTTAAAGATATGGTCGCTCGCAGAGTGAAACATGAGCCCTTGGATAAAATTCTGGGGTACAGAGATTTTTATAAATATCGATTTGTAGTTAATGACGATGTTTTATCGCCTCGTCCTGACAGTGAAGTTATAGTGGAAGAGGCTATTGCTTTATGTAAGAAAATCAAGCCCGATTCTATATTGGAATTAGGTGTTGGTTCAGGGTGTTTGATTCTTTCGGTGTTAGGAGATTTTCCTGAATTGTTAGGAGTAGGTATTGACAAATCGGAAATGGCTTTAAAAATTGCTGCTGCAAATGCGGAAAATCTAAATTTATCTGCTCGGGTGCAATGGAAACAAACAAATTATTTTTCAGACGATTTGCCCAGAGAAAATTTTTCAATAATAATCAGCAATCCGCCATATATACCTCATAATGATATAGAAGGATTAGATACAGAAGTAAAAAAATATGATCCTATATCAGCGCTTGACGGCGGGACAGATGGTTATGATCATTATCGAAGGCTGGCTGAAATAGCACCGGATTTATTGAAAGAAAATGGTTATTTTTTGCTCGAAGCGGGAATAGGACAGGCCAACAAAATTGTTGAATTGTTTGAACGGCAAGGTCTGGTTTTATATAAAAAAGTGCGTGATTTGTCCGGCGTAGAACGCTGTGTAATAATGAAAAAATAAGTTGCAATTAATAAAATTATTAGTATTATGCAACCATGACTTTCCGGATTAATCCGGTGTTTTTAAGATTTCCGTCTTATAGAAAATAGTTTTTGATTTTGGAAGCGCCTGAATGAGGTGCTTTTTAACCCTTGCATAGTGGTATTTTATACATGAAAAAAATAAATAACAGGTATCGTAACAACAATAATAACAATAACAGTTCAAGCAGCGCAATTTATTCTCTTAATTATAAATTTGACAGCAATTCCATTGCCGGAAAAATCAGCGGAACAGCGCTTGATTTGATAAAAAGGTATAATGATTTGGCTAAGGATGCTCATAGTAATAATGATTATGTTACAGCTGAAATTTTTCGCCAGTATGCAGAGCATTACCGCAAAATAGTGACTGAAATCAATGAACGCAAAAATGCTCGTGAGCAACAGGACGGTAATATGAATACTGTGTCGGCTGCAGCGGAAGCGGCAACTCAACAGACAGCCGTGGAAAACGAAGAAAAAACAGATTCCGAAAACAATAAAACAATTGTTCAAAGTGTAACCGAAACAAAAACTGTTTTGGAAACTGAAAAAACAAAAGTCGAAGAAACTCAAGAACAGACACAAAAAGAACCGGTTGCCGAAACTACCATTGCCGAGAAAAAGCCGGCAAGAAAAACATTTCATGTTATTGAAATTAATAAAACTCAAACGGATGAAGCACAAGCAGTTTCCGACAATACTCCGACAGTAAAACCACGAAGAACATACCGCAGAAGAACAGTTGCTGCAGCCCCTGCCGCTGAAGCTTAAAAAAGGAATTATAAATGTTTTTTCTGTATGCCTCATTAATTATCGCAACAGCATGTTCTGTAATTACCCAAAGGACATTAGTTGGATATAACCATGTTCATTGGCTGTTGAAATTAGCTGTATTCGGAGTTTTTTTTGCTTCTTGGTGCGCCCCTTTGATCTTGGGTATACTCAGACGCAAAATGTGGTTGGAAACAGAACTCATTAATTTTCTTACTCCTTTAGGGTATATTTGCTTTGGTTTTGTTTTTATTCTATTTGTCATGCTGTTTTTGCGTGACGGTTTTTGGTTTGTTTTTTATCGGATTTGGGGACATTCGGAAAACTGGAATCCTGTTAATATTGCAGCATTGACCAAAGCTAATATTGTTACTGTTATTTTAGCGGTTGTTGTTTCCTCATATGCATATTATGAAGGGACAAAACTTCCTCAAATTAAAAAAATTGAATTAACAAGTGATAAAATCAAATATCCTGTTACTTTGCTGCAAATTAATGATGTGCATTTGCATGGAAGCAAGCCGGTTGCAGCCGTTAGAAAACTTGTAAATTTAGCAAATTCTTTACAGCCGGATATAATTGTTATGCCGGGGGATATTATTGATGATTCGGTTGGAAATTTAGCTCAACATCTGCAAGAGTTAGCAAAATTGCAGGCTAAATACGGAGTTTACGTTTCTGCCGGCAATCATGAATATTATAATGGTTTGGTTCCCTGTCAATGGCAGTTTCAGCAGATGGGATTTAATTTGTTATCTGAAAACGGACAACAAATTGAAGAGACAGGACTTTATTTAGCAGGAATTCCTGATAACCCTTCCAATCGGCAAAAAAAAGACTATCCGCAAATATTGCAAAACAGTCTTCCTAATATGTACAAAATATTATTGGCGCACAATCCTTCTTTAGCAAAAGATTACTTAAAGCTAGGCTTTGACTTGCAGTTGTCGGCACATACCCATGGCGGACAGATTTTTCCGTTTCATATTTTGGTTAAAGTCGCCAATAAATATTTGTCGGGTAAGTACAATATTGACGGCAAGGTTTTGTATATTTCTAACGGCGCCGGCTATTGGGGACCTCCGATGCGTTTGTTTGCTCCGTCGGATATTACATTGATTACCTTAAAACCGAAGAAATAAAATAAAAACAGCATTTTTCAATGCTGTTTTTATTTTCGGATAAGCAGAGCGTTTCTTTCCCAAAAAACGCCGTCAGAATATCCTTGAATGGAATTATTTTGTTTAGCCAGTTCCAAGCGTTTTTCAGCCCAAATGCAATAATTGGGATTTTGTTCAATCCCGACAAAACGGCGGTTGAGTTTTGCTGCGGCAACAGAGGTTGTTCCCGAACCGAGAAAAGGATCAAATACTATATCGTTTGGATTTGAACTTGCCAATATCAGTTTGGCGATAAGTTTTTCTGGTTTTTGAGTGGGATGTGCTGTGTTTTCCGGCATAGACCAATACGGAATTGAAATATCATCCCAAAAATTTGAAGGGCATGTGTTGCGAAAACGTCCGTTTTCAGTTTCTTCCCAGTCTTTAGGCTGTCCGTTTTCTTTATAAGGAGCCAAAACCCGTCGTCTGATTTTTACGGCATCAAGATTGAATGTATATTCATCTCCCATGGTTGCAAACCAAATATCTTCCATGCCGTTTTTCCAGTTTTTTAAGGCGCCTCGTCCTTTTTCCCGCTGCCATGTAATGCGGTTTTTTATCTTTAAATAACGTTCTAAAACCGGACCGATAACCAAACTTGATTTCCAATCGCAGCAGACATAAATTGAAGCGTTAGGTTTTAAAAGCGGAATGGCTTTTTCCAGCCAGCCGATAGTATATTGTTCATATTCTATATTATCTGTTTGTGAAAATTTTGCGCCATGATAATCTTTGTTCAGATTGTACGGAGGATCAACAATCATTAAGTCAACAAAAGATTTCGGCAATTTTTCCATCACTTTCAAACTGTTGCCGAGAATAGTGTGATTTATTATTTTATCTGTTGTCGTTTTACGGGTGACGGAAATGCAGCGTTTAAGGTATTCTGCTCCTTCCGCAATACTGATATCAATTGTTTTGTTTTTTGGTGATTTCATTTCTTTCCCCGTTTTTTTATCAATAACAAACAAAATATAAAAAGCCAAGTTTTTTTATTTGACAGTTAGTGTAAAATTTACTTTGAAATTAAAAAAAATATTTATGGCAAAAATGTTTTAACAGCTTGCAAAATAAAATACAGCAGTTAATATTCTTTCACAAAAGAGGAGTGCCAATGTATTACAGTTTATTTGAAATCTTTTCAGTCGGAATCGGCCCGTCAAGTTCACATACGGTCGGACCGATGAGAGCCGCAAAACGCTATGTCGATAATTTGAAAAAAAATGCCGATATTAATGCTGCAAAACACGTTAAAGTTACTTTATACGGTTCTTTGGCGTTAACCGGTGTCGGGCATGGAACATTAAATGCTGTTGTTTATGGTTTAATGGGACTGGAGGCTCAATCGCTGGATCTTGAAAAAGATTATATCGGAAAGGTGAAAAGTGAACATAAATTAAATTTGGGTGGAAAAAATATAATTGATTTTGATTTTGATGAAGATATTGTTTTAGAGAAAAAAATATTTTTACCAGAGCACTCAAACGGAATGAAATTTGCCGCATTTGATGCTGTCGGAAATCTTCTTTTGGAAGAAACTTATTTTTCAGTCGGCGGCGGAACAATTGCTCGCCAAGATGAAATGGCTCAGCGTATTGAACGCCAACCATATGATGTTCCTTATCAGTTTAACAGCTGTCAAGAATTGTTGGATATGTGTCATAAAGACAAACTGAGCATTGCCGAACTTGTGTTGAAAAACGAAGAAGCCTTAAATTCACCTGAATCGGTGCAAAAAAATATTTTGAATTTGGCAAATATTATGCAAGATACGGTCAGCCGCGGTATAAAAACCGAAGGCATATTGCCGGGAGGGCTGAAATTAAAACGCCGCGCTGCGGGAATATATGCGGATTTGACGGAAAAATTTTCTGAAAATAATGTCGATGCTTTAATGATTATAGACTGGATAAATTTATGGGCTTTTGCCGTAGCAGAAGAAAATGCTGCTGGCGGAAAAATCATAACTGCTCCAACTATGGGATCAGCAGGTGTTTTGCCGGCAGTAATGCGTTATTATCAACGTTTTGCTATTCAAAAATCTCCTTACAGCCGCGAAAAAGCCGATATTGTCTTTCTGACAACAGCATCGGCGATTTGCAGTCTATATCGCGCCAATGCTTCCATTTCGGGAGCTGAGGTTGGCTGTCAGGGAGAAATCGGAGTGGCTTGTTCAATGGCAGCAGGGGGACTGGCAGCCGTTTTGGGTGGAAATTTACGCCAAATCGAAAATGCAGCCGAAATTGCCATGGAACACAATTTGGGGTTAACTTGCGATCCTATTAAGGGATTGGTGCAGGTTCCATGTATCGAACGCAATGCTATGGGGGCGGTTAAAGCTGTTAATGCGACACGTTTAGCTATGCGCAATCCCAATGGTTCGCATTTGGTCAGTTTGGATAGTATTATTAAAACAATGTACGAAACGGGATTGAATTTAAATACCAAATATAAAGAAACATCTCTTGCTGGTTTGGCTACTAATGTAAATTGTTAGAGGGTAAATGATGAATTTTGCGTTGCTGGCGGAAATTATTGCCGATAGCGTATTCGACAGTTTAAGTTTGTTTCCATTTTTATTTGTTACTTATTTGGTGCTAGAGTATATTGAGCGCCATGCAAAAGAAAAATCGTTGGATTTGATAGGCAATGCCGGAAAATGGGGACCTTTTGCAGGAGGATTGGCAGGGCTGGTGCCACAGTGTGGTTTTGCGGCGGCGGCAGCTAATTTTTATGCAGTTCGCGCAATTTCTACCGGAACTTTATTGGCGGTTTTATTGTCAACTTCCGATGAAATGCTGCCGATTATGTTTTCAAATTCGGTTCCGTTTTCGGTTATGGCAAAAGTGTTAGGGCTTAAACTGATTGTCGGCATCAGCGCTGGAGTATTGTGTGATATATTTTGGCGCCATCCGAAAGCTATGGTTGATGTTGAATCTTTGTGCGAACAGGACGATTGCCATTGTGAAAACGGTAATATTGCTAAACCCGCGCTAAAGCACACGTTAAAAATTACATTATTTATTTTTTGTGTAACTTTAGTGCTGAATTGGATACTAGCGGTTTTTGATGGCAAGTTTATCCGTGTTTTGGTTTTTGATAATCCTGTCTTGGGACCAATTATTGCCGCATTTGTCGGGTTGGTTCCAAATTGTTCTTCATCTGTTGTTATCACTCAGTTGTGGGTTGACGGAGTAATTAATTTCGGTTCTCTTTTTTCCGGAGTGTTGGCCGGAGGCGGAGTTGGATTGCTGGTGCTGTTCAGAGTTAACCGAAATCGTCGTGATAATTTTAAAATTATGGCGCTTTTGTACTTTTCGGCGGCAATATCCGGAATTTTTGCTGAATTATTGCATATAAATTTATAATCTTTTAGTAAATTGATATTATATTCTGATATAAAATCAGAAAGGATAACTAATATGGCATTTCAGACCAAAAGAATTTTGAAAAAAGCAATTTCATGGGCGGGGTTATTTTTCTTTGTTTTAGCCGCGTATATGTTATATCATCAGCTGTCAAAATATAGCGCGGAAGATATTAAAGACGCTTTGTTGAGCATTCCAAGCCACAATTTGCTGCTGGCCGGTTTAGCATCAATGGGCGGTTATGTTGCGCTGTCTTCATATGATTATCTGGCTTTGCGGTATATAAAGCGCAAAGTTGCCGCTTGGAAATGGATTTTTGCCGGTTTTATAGGATTTTCAGTCAGCAATAATGCCGGACACGCAATTGTTTCGGGCGGGACAATTCGTTACAGACTTTATACAAGATGGCGTTTCAGAGGTACTGAAATTGTTCGTATGGTAACATTTTCGGGGTTTACTTATTTAATCGCCTGTTTCTTTTTGGTTATAGTCGGGTATATATTAACTCCCTCTCATGCTTTTGGCGCCGGTTCGGTTTCCAAACTGACAACCGAAATTGTAACTTTAGCATCTGTTATTGGTTTGTTAGGATATTTTGGATTGAGCCTTTTTTACAAAAAGCCGATTGTTATAAAAGATGTAGAATTAGATATGCCGACATTTCCCATGGCTTTGGCACAGATGTTTTTGGGAGCGGTCGATATTTTGATGGCTTCAATGGTATTGTATTTTGTTTTAATACCGTTTGTTGAAATCGATTTTACCACTTTTATGGGTGTGTTTATTATTGCTCAGGTTTTAGGCGTGTTTAGTCAAGTCCCCGGAGGTTTGGGCGTGTTTGAAGGATTGTTTATGTACATAATTCCAGGCGGACACGATCATTTAGCTGTATTTGGCGCCTTAATCGCTTATCGGATTATTTATTATTTGCTGCCGTTGTTGGTATCGGGAGTTGTCTTAATGGCTTATGAGGGAAGTTTGGGACTTCGCCGCCGCAAATTATTGCAAGAAATAAAAAAATAATATCAATTTAGTAAGCTCCTAAAAAAGGAGCTTACTTTTTTTGTCACTTTAAATTATCCTATTTTTCCTCATTTTTCAAGCTATCCATAACCGACTTAAAGGAAGTTAGGGCGGTTTGTAAGTTACCTACAATTTCAGAAGCTAAAATTTGCGGTTCAGGTAAATTTTCCAAACTTTCCAGACTTTCGTCTTTTATCCAGCTGATGTCTAAATTTGTTTTATCTCTTTTGATTATTTCATCATATTCAAACTTTTTGAAACGTTCGCTTTCCTGCCGTTTGGAAATATCTTCGGCATTATAACATTTAACAAAGTCAGCCAAATCTTTATCGCCGAGAGAATTTGTGACTAAACTAAAGTTCATATTGGTGCGTAAATCATAAATCCAAACCTCGTTTGTACGATGACCTTTATCTATCGGCGGAAATTTATCAAAGAAAATCACGTTGGCTTTTACCCCTTGAGCGTAAAAAATTCCGGTGGGCAACCGCAAAATTGTATGCAGATTAAACTCGTTCAGCAATCTTTTGCGGACTTTTTCTCCGGCACCGCCCTCAAACAACACATTATCCGGCACAACCACCGCAGCGCGGCCGTGAGTGTTGAGGATTGTCATAATATGCTGCAAGAAATTGATTTGCTTGTTAGAGGTGGTGGCAATAAAATCATCGCGGCTGTACTCCTCTTTTTCGGTGGTAACTTCGCCGTCTTCGCCCATAATTTTCAGACCGCTTTTCTTGCCGAACGGAGGATTTGCCAGTACCATGTCAAAACGCTTGTCTCCTGCATTCAGCAATGAATCGCATTCTTTTATCAAAACTTTATTTCCGCCGATTCCGTGCAGATATAAGTTCATTGTACACAAACTGACAACCAACGGGGTAATATCATTGCCGGATAACTTTTCTTCACGCAGTGCTTTCAGTTTCATTTTATCGTTGGTCTGCTTGCGCATATAGTCGTATGCCGCCAGCAAAAATCCGCCGGTTCCGCAAGCCGGGTCGGTAATCGTCATATCTGGTGTCGGGCGCATAACTTCCACCATAGCTCGAATCAGTGGACGCGGAGTAAAATATTGTCCGGCTCCGGCTTTGGTTTCGGTAGCGTTTTTCTCTAAAAGACCTTCATAAACAGCACCTTTAACATCAATATTCAACCCCATCCAAGTTTCGCCGTCAATCAGCGACACCAAACGTTTTAAATTTGCCGGCTCATTGATTTTATTGGTCGCTTTGGCATAAATTGTACCGATTACACCGTTCATTTTAGAAAGCTCGGATAACGTTTTGTTATATTGCTGTTCCAGCTGTGAACCGGAAAGTTCTTTAAGTTTATCCCAACGATATTCAGCCGGCACCAAAGATTCTTCGCCCAGCAAAGAAGTCCGCTCATCATCCATTTTTAAGAACAGCAAATAAGTCAGCTGCGCCACATAATCCATATAAACTACGCCGGAATCTTTAAGAATTGTGGCATAATTCCAAACTTTGGTAACGAGATTATTTTCAGTCATTTATTTTTTTCCTTTAGTGCTATTTTCTTTTGCTGTTTTAATACGTTCTAACAAAACCGCTGCCGGTTCATCATTGGGATTTTGCGGAACAAGTTTTCCGGCAAACGCTTGTTTCAAAATAGATTGCTTTAATTTTTCTGCCTGCAATAAACTATCATTAACCGCCTTTTCCATTTCATCAGCCACCGCAAAACGCTTTTCAATTTCCGCAACAATTTGTTGCTGTTCAGGGAGAGATGGTAGAGGAACTGATATTTTCTTCAGTGTTGCTAGGATAATCCTCCTAATGGCAACACCTACTTTTTTATTCGTAGCTTCAATCAAAAACTGCGGAGATTTTAAAATATAGTATAGAAACTTACTTTCAATAATCTGCTTTGGTCTTATGATAGCTAAAGATGATAATACTACAAATTCTTTATTATATTTAATCAGAACCACTTTACCTACTGTACCATCTTTTGAAAATAGAACATCATTTAATTGTGGTTTACATCCAGATTTAACTAACAAATCATACTCATCTTTATCTATTCGTTTTGAATTTGCGAAATCTATAATATCATTTTTCACATCTTTTACTGTAATATATGGATATAATCCATCTATCTTTGATTTTGGAGAAAAATGACTTCCATCAGTAATTTTACTACACACATCTTCTAGTTTAACTTCTTTCCATTCGGAAGTTTTGTAGAGTTTTCCTTCAAAGGCAGATTTAAGCACAGATTGACGATATTGTTTGATTTGCGTTTGAGCAATTTTCAGGTCTTTTATCCCATTATCAATATCTGAAAACAACTCCTCAATCTTCTCCACAATCCTTTCTTGTTCCTCTAATGGAGGTAAAAATAATTCAAGATTTTTTACTATGTCTTGACTAATATTTGGTTGGGCTCCCCCCTTACCTTGGCTGATTAAAAATTTCTTTTGAAATAATAAATAGTAAAAAAGTAAATTCATATTAAAAAATTTACTTGGATATATGCAACATATTGCTTGATTGGTAGCAGCTTCAAAATCTAATTTACCAATTTTTCCAACAGTAGCTCCATATAAGGCAAGCAAGATACTCCCTTTAGGAAATATTTTGGCACTCGAATTATCTAAACCTTCTTTTGTAATAAATTCTTCCGCTTTTTTTACAATATTATCATTTAGTTCACCAGACTTAAGCCATGGTATTTGCCCATTATAATACGAAGCTTCCTTTCTTGAGGGTGTACCACCGCTTGCAGTAGAAAAAATTTCTTTTAGATTACATTTACACCAATTTTTAGGAAGATTATTTGTCATTTTAAAATCCAATCACCTATAACTAAATTATATGTTTTTCCAAGAATTTGTTTTTCTTTTTTGATTGGTTACATCTGTGGTATAATAATTTTCATACACTGCATCGTATAGATGAGTTATATCTTGTTGTGATGTAATTTTTATGATTCTCCCATCTACAGACGGAAATGGTTCAGAATATTTCTGAGCATATTTTTTCCATTTTTTTACATTTTCTTCTTTTATATCATCAAAAATATGATCATCTAGCATTTGTGCAATTTTCCTTTTGATAGAAATATTTTTTATTGAGACATTTCCATCAGAACATAGTAAATTTTTATTAAATAAATCATCAACTTGCGCATCTGTTGCTATTCTGTAATAATTTTCTAGTTCTTTTATAATTCCTTTAGCTTTTGTATAATTTTTGAAATATATAGTATTTGTCTCAATTTCAAAATAAATATTAGTTTCTTCGGTTAAGGAAACGATATTTTCCCCTGTTTTATATTGACAGCTCTTACCTTCATAATAAAAATAAGGACGTTTTATAACATTTTTTCCATAAATCCTTTGAAAATATATTGAGTTTTCTTTTTTACATAAGATACAATTTATATCTTTCAAATCATTTTTTCCAATAGATACAGCATTATAGGCATTATAAAATATATCTTTATATTTATTCATAAAGTCATCATCTTTTTTTAACTTTATATAATAGCACGCATCCTCTTCGGCTTTATATTTTCCTGTAAATTCTTCTTTTTCAGACAAATCATAATCTGGAAATAACTCTTTTATTTCAGTTTCTGACAAATCAACTATGTCAAAAAAAGTATTATTTAAATTTCCTAAAACTTTAACCAAAATCAACTCCTACTATAATCTAAAAAACAATATCTGTTCAATTTTATTAAATTAGTAAAACAATGTTCAGCAACTAATTTTTGTTTTGAAAATATCCAAATATTTGGCTTATCAGTCTCATAAACATGATAATTATTGAAACAAAACAATGAAAAAATTAGAGGATTAGGATATATTGCTCCCACAAATAACAGAGCTGGAAATAAAATCAGCATAAATGGTATACTAACTAAACCTACTAATAAGCTGATACTAGGACAAATTCCTTTTGTTATATATTGCAAGGTCACATCCTTTATTTTACCATCTATATGGTTATCTTTACTATTAGATTTTATCAATTTTAAAGCAATATTGAAAAAATATTTTTTCTGAATAAAAAGTTCAATAAATAACAATAGTAATATAATAACACATTTAATTTTATTATTCATAAAATCTTTAGTTATTTCCATTATCTCTAATTTATATAAACAAAATAAAACAACATCTAAAAAAATAAAACCATAAGATATAATTGCAAACGTCATATTTCTAAAAATAGTAATATCCATCTTCCTTCCTCCTAAGCTACTAAAGTTAGATTAAGGTCGTCAAGGATTGCATCCAGTTTATTGCCAAACACGGCTTTGGCGCGGAAAATTCCGCCTTTATCATCTAAATTTTCTTGAATGTCGGATTTGCTCATATAGGCATTGGAGATGATGTAGTCTTTAATTCTTTCCAGCCATTCATTTTGTTCTTTAGTAAAGATTACGCCCTTTTTAAGCTGCCGTCCTTTCCAGAGGTTAAACCTTTGATTTGCAGCTTTATCAAAACTTTCTAAATTTTCATCAATACCGATGGCAAAACGCACCAGTTGTACCAGATTTGTTAAAATGCGCGCCGGATTGGTGATATGCTGAACTTTGTCCTTTTGCAAAACTTCAAACGCCCGCCAAATTTCTACCGGAGCCAATGGCGGCTGAGCTAAACGCATTTTTTCGGCTAAATTTTGAATCGCACTATAAGTCAGATGGCGATTTTTATATTGCTCGCCATAAATAATGGACAGCGCGTCTATTTCATTTTTATTTTGTTCTATAAATTCTTTGAAAGACGAAACCAATTTAGACGCTTTTTCTTTGTTTAAATCCACGCTGATAACTTTATCCGCACTTAACTCATCAATATAAATTCCGCTTTTGGCACTAAAATTCAGCAGAGCGTTACGAAACGCCGGTTTGTTGATTAATGCCACGGATTGCTCTTTAATTTCTTCTATTTCCTCTGCTGTTTTGCCGGCTTGCTTGTCAAAATCTATAGCGTCTAAAATATCATTGGCCATCTCGTGCAAGGTTTTGCCGTTGCTGAGGGTTTTAATTTGCTTTAAGTCGTCCGCGTTCAAGCGTCTTTCAATATTAACCATACGGCTGGCGACAGAACTCAAAGTGTCGTCATCGGTTTTGCCCTGACTTATTTGTTCCAGCATTTTCTTGAGCGATACCGAGCGTTTTCTCTCCAAAGGCTGCGAGGCTGTTTTCTTGCTTTCGGTTACGCCGACCGCGTCTATCAAATAAAAGAAACCCTTGCTTTCGGCATTCGGTGTTACCTGCTTTAAATCCGTATCGTTGATAGAACGCACGCCGCGTCCTTTCATCTGTTCGTAATATAACGACGAACGGACATCACGCAAAAACATAACGACTTCCAACGGCTTTATATCCGTTCCGGTGGCAATCATATCAACCGTGACAGCTATACGCGGCATCGGCGATATACGGAATTGTTTTATCAGTTCTTCCGGCTTTTCTCCACTCACATTATAGGTAATTTTCTTGCAGAATTCGTTGCCTTGCCCAAAAACTTCACGGGTTATGCGCACAATTTCTTCGGCGTGATTATCATCTTTGGCAAAAATAAGCGTTTTAGGTGTCCAAGCAAAATTGGCTTCACGTTCTGGAAACAATTCGGTATATAAGGTATCGCGGTAACATTCCATAATCGTACGGATTTGATTTGGAGCCATAACCGAACGGTCTAGGTCATTTTTACTGTATTCCAAATCTTCGTCAAGTTGTTCATAGCTTAGTTTCCGGCTCTTTTTATCTCTTACCGGCACAGGAAATTTTTTATCTATTTTGCCGCCGTTTTCGCCTATTTCCGTTTTAATGCGCAAAATTTGATAATCCACGTTTACGCCGTCTGCCACCGAACGTTCATAAGGATATTCCGCAACCACATTTTTATTAAAATAACCGAATGTCTGTTTGGACGGCGTGGCAGTCAACCCGATTATAAAGGCGTCAAAATACTCCAAAACCTGCCGCCAATCGCCGTAAATACTGCGATGACACTCATCGGTAATTATAAAATCAAAAAAATCCGGCGGAAGCTGAGAGTTATAAACAATTTCTTTAGGCGCGCCCAGCGAACCGATTTCATAAGCCGAAACCTCTTCGTCTTTTTCATCATAATCCGTTTCGCCGCGCAGCATGGAATATAAACGCTGAATGGTGGTTATAACAACTTTGGCGTCTTTATCTATTTGATTATGCTGTAAATGCTGGGCAATATAAACTTCGGGAAATAGACGATTTTCATCAGGCAGCCGAAATGCTTCAAATTCTTTTTTAGTTTGTTTGCCCAAATTGTTGCGGTCAACCAAAAATAAAATGCGTTTGGCTTGGGCGTATTTTAATAAACGATATGAAAAATTGCAGGCGGTAAATGTTTTTCCGGCTCCGGTCGCCATCTGAATTAAAGATTTTTGCCGATTTTGCGCTAAAGAAGCCTCCAAACCTTGAATAGCCTCAAATTGACAATCACGCAAACTGCCTTTTTCTAAAACCGGCATTTGTTTCAAACGATTGCGCAAGGTCTCACTATCTTTCAGCATTGCCAGCAATGATTGCGGCGAATGAAACGCAAAAATCCGACGAGAACGGCAATTTTTATCCCGTCCGTCACAGAAAAATGTTTCATTGTCTGTGCTTTCATAAACAAAAGGCAAAGGATGCTGCCAATTTTTTACATAATCAGGCAGATGACAAGCATAGCCGTGCGATTGATTTTCTACACCGCTCAATGTTTTTCCGGCTTTTTTAGCTTCTATAACTCCGCAGGCTTTGCCATCTACAAACAGCAAATAATCGGCTTCTGTGCCGTCGGCCATCAAAAATTCTCGGACAGCTACGCCTAAACCGGCGGTTCGGTCAAAACTGTCGCGGTCTTGGATAATCCAACCGGCTTGTAATAACAAATTATCAATTTTTTGTCTTGCGTTTTCTTCAGGTGTCATTTTTTTGTTCTATTATATTAACTTTTTCAAATTTTATTATCTTTCAAGAGTATCAGCAAGCAAAAATTAAAAAATTCAACAAAATAAAAGGGATAAACATATTAAGTTATGTTAGTGGGTGTAAAAATACAAATTTAATTTTTAATAAAAAAATCTCCTGAGAAAGTTTTCTCAAGAGATGATATGTTGGTTGGTCGAAGTGACTGGACTCGAACCAGCGACCTCTGCGTCCCGAACGCAGCGTTCTACCAGGCTGAACTACACTTCGATAACAGCACTATCAATACCACAAAAAAAATAGATGACAATAGTTTTTTTGATTGAAACACAAGTTTTTTTCATTTAGTTTATTTTTTGTTGATATAAGAGGAGAATGAAATGTATAAAAAACTTGCTTTTGTCATTGCTTCAATGGGCGGAACGGGATATTGTCCTTTTGCTTCGGGAACAGCAGGCTCGTTTGCCACATTGCCGTTTGCGTTTGCTCTTGCGTATTTCTATGGTGTATGGGGAATTTTGCTTGGAACGATCGCCGTTTTTTTCTTAGGTACAATTGCTACAAAAGAAGTTTTGAAATATACCAAACATGATCCGTCAATTGTGGTTATTGATGAAATGGCTGGTCAGTTGTTAAGCTTTGTATTGGTGGCAAATCAATTGACCGGAAATACAGGTGCGAAAGCTATAATCTTATATTTGTTAGGTTTTGCTTTGTTTAGACTTTTTGATATTACCAAGCCGCAGCCGGCAAAATGGGCTGACAGCAAGGTTCTTAATGCGTGGGGCGTTATGCTCGATGATATTTTTGCCGGAGTCTATGCAACAATAGTATTATATGCCTTAAATCGTTTTATTGTTTTTTAGGTCTGCGAACAAAGGGCTTGTAATAGACTTTTTGTTGCATATATCTTCTATAAAATAACAAAGTTGTTTTTTAAAACAGCTATTTTGTAGAGGAAGGTGAAAAATGAAACTTTGGCATTGGATTATAGCGGCTGTTTTTGTTTTTGCGGTGGTTATTTCTCTGCTTTTTTAATAAATTGTTTTTTTGTGCTTGACAATTAAAAATAAATAGGGTAATAATCCCTCATTATTTATCGCGGGGTGGAGCAGCCCGGTAGCTCGTCAGGCTCATAACCTGAAGGTCGTAGGTTCAAATCCTGCCCCCGCAACCAATTACAAAAGAGGAAGTTTATACTTCCTCTTTTTTCGTATCCGCAATACCCCGTAAAGTCCCAAAAGCAGCGGAGTTTGTTTTTTATTCTGATGGGCGTGGCCTTTTTCACGCTCGCCCGATTTTTACCCTAAAATCCCTGAAAAACACCCCGTTTATATACTTTTGTGAAGTTCCGAAGCGCCAAAATCACGCCCATCAAGGCTTTGCCGCTTGTCTGATGGACTGTTTTCGGCGACTGCGGTTTCAATCGGCGGTTTCATGTTGGTAAATGCGGTTATTCCATCGCCCTCCACAGTTTGACCTCGTCTTACTCGGCGTCGTCGGCGCAAACAAGCTCGACTTATTCACTCAACGCCCAAGACAATCAAGCCAAACTCGGCGTTTATCTGGACACGGTTATAGATATTGAAGAAAAAGGCGTGCTTTGCATGTTTATCAAAGCCGTAATCCGTATGGAAAACGGCGTGCAACTGTATTCAGACGAAACAATCAGTCAAGGAATAGAACTTGCTTATTAACCGGCCCGATGAGGGCTTTTTTTATGTAAGGAAAATGACAAAACTAATTGAAGTTCTAAAATTAAATTAAGCCTCTACATGGAGAGGACTAATCAGTTTACTATCAGGGTTAGGAGTAGCAATCAGCCCTGAATTAGCGGAACACATCGTCGCTTTGGCAGTTTCTGCGTTTGGTATTGTGGAAATTGTCAGAAGTGAAAAAAATGGTAAATAGAACAAATCCCCTGTGCCTAACCGGAGCAGGGGAAATTTTAAGGTTGATAAGATGAAATATTTAGGATGGTTTAGTTGTGGCGTTACTTCCGCAGTAGCTTGTAAATTGGCTATTAATAAGTATGGGGATGATGTGGATCTTTGGTATATTGATACCGGAGCCGCGCATCCTGATAATTTAAGATTTATTGAAGCTTGCGAAAAATGGTATGGGCGGAAAATACAGACGGCCAAAAGTGAAAAATATACGTCTCCGTTAGATGTTGCTTCTAAAAAAATATTTAATTCGCCTTATGGAGCGCCGTGTACATTAGAGTTGAAAAAGAAAGTACGTCAAAAAATTCAAAATACTTATATAAGTTTTACACATGTGTTCGGCTTTGAATATACTCCCAAAGAAATTAATCGAGCAACACGATGGAGAGAACAAAATACAAAAGATGTTATTTTTCCACTTATAGAAAATAAGCTAAATAAAAATGATTGCTTGCAAATTTTGCAAAAACAAAAAATTGACATTCCACAAATGTACAAGTTAGGTTATCACAATAATAATTGTATTGGTTGTTTTAAGGGAGGTGCTGGGTATTGGAATAAAATCCGGAAAGATTTTCCTGCTGTTTTTCAAAAAACAGCCGAAATGGAACGAATTCGCAAATCTACTTGCTTAAAATTTAAGGGGAAGCCTTTTTATTTAGATGAACTAAACCCAATAGCAGGAAACTATAAAGATTTATTACTCCCAGAGTGTGGACTATTTTGTGAATTGGAAAAAATATATCTTTAATACTGAAGACATAATCCTACTATATACTGATGTCTATGGAGCTATTTTTTTCTACAATATGTTAATAACGGTTATTAAAAAATCATTACGCTTCCATTACATTATCAGTCCAGAGCTCGCATTGTGTCATAACGGTTTGAACTGCATCTTCCATTCCTTCCGGTGGATACTTATGTTTTTTGAGCAATTTTTTAATCATCATTCGCATTTTTGCTCGTGCTGTTTCGCGTTTTTGCCAATCTATTGTTTTATTTTTGCGTAAAGTTTCTGTAAGTTCTTTTGTAATGGCAATCAATTCGTCATTTTCATAAAAATCCTTAACTGCTTGCGGACGTGTTAAGGCATCATAAAATGCGGCTTCCTCAGCATCAAGGCCTAAATCTTCACCTTCTTTTTGTGCCGCGGCGATTTGTTTTGCCAAATTAAGCAATTCTTCAATAACCTGTTCGTTGGTCAACATACCGTTCAAATAACGGTTCATTGCCTCTTGTATCATTTCGCTGAATTTTTCTGAACGCACAACATTTGTATGGCGATAAATAGAAATCTGCTCAGCTATCAACTTTTTCAACAATTCCACCGCTAAATTTTTCTCTTTCATCTTGGATATTTCTTCCAAAAATTTCGGATCAAACAGTGAGAATTCTTCTTTTATATCCGAGAACAGATTGATAACACCATCGCTCTTTATGCTTTGTTCCAGCAGTTCATTGATACGCTTATTCATTTCCGGCAATGATATTTTTTTATGTCCGCCACTTTCGGTAAAACGCAAAATCATAATCCTAACAGCTTCAATGAATGCCGCCTCAATACGCAAGCCTTCTTCAACAATGGATGAGCAAAGCGACAGTGCTTGATGCAACATGAGAGCTTGCTTAATAAAGGTATCCTTTTCTTTATTTTTCTCTCTATCGATAATAAAGTTTGCTGCACCGCTGATTAACTTA
This sequence comes from uncultured Azospirillum sp., assembly GCA_900542055.1. Taxonomy (GTDB): domain Bacteria; phylum Pseudomonadota; class Alphaproteobacteria; order RF32; family CAG-239; genus JAFUYI01. The sequence goes on from UQMA01000015.1 coordinate 29,315, forward strand.
GCTCTGACTAAATTCGTTCCGGTCGCAAATTCGCTATAATCAAAACCATGCAACAAATCGCGGCAGACCTGCAATTTTTCCTTAAATTTGTTATACGCTGTGGTGGTAATGTCCATATTGCCATAGTTCTTTCTATCGCGGATGGTATAATCATTCATTGCCTTTTTCAAAGCACTTGCGATACCGATATAATCAACTACTAAACCGCCTTCTTTATCTTCAAACACGCGATTAACCCGCGCAATCGCCTGCATCAGATTATGACCTTCCATCGGCTTATAAACATACATTGTAGAAAGTGACGGCACATCAAAGCCGGTCAACCACATATCAACGACAATTGCAATTTTCAAAGGATCCGAATTGTCCTTAAATTTACGAGCCAATTCCTCTTTATGCGATTTATTGCCGATAATGGCGCGCCAATCTTCCGGATCTTTATTATCCGAGGTCATAACCACCGCAACTTTATCTTTCCACGCTGGACGAAGCTCCAAAATTCGATGATAAATCTTTAAAGCAATCGGGCGGGAATAAGCCACAATCATGGCTTTACCGGTCAATAAATTCTCGCGATAGTTCTCGTAGTGATCCAAAATATCGCAGACAAGCGAATTGATTGTGTCGTCATCGCTTAATATTGTTTCCATTTGCCCGAGCTGTTTTTTACTCTTTTCAATAACTTCCGGATCGGCATTTTGCGCCATTAAATCATATTCGGCATCAATCAGTTGCAATATTTCCGGCTTTAAGCGAAGTTTTATCACGCGGCTTTCATAATAAACCGGACGTGTTGCACCATCTTCCACCGCTTGTGTCATATCATAAATATCGATATAATCACCAAATACCTCTCGAGTGTTGCGGTCATCAAGAGAAAGCGGCGTTCCGGTAAAACCAATATATGTTGCATTCGGCAGAGAATTACGAATAATTCGCGCTGTACCGACTTTGATATTTCCGTCTTTATCTATCTTTTCGCTTAAGCCATATTGCCCGCGGTGTGCCTCATCCGCCATTACGATAATATTACGGCGTTCTGACAACGGCTCCGCTGATTCTTCAAACTTTTGCATTGTGGTAAAGAAAATACCGTTGGCTTTGATGCCGTCTAAAAGCTGTTTCAAATGAGCGCGACTTATTGCCTGCACCGGTTCTTGGCGCAAAAAATCTTTGCATTTAGAAAATTGCGTATAAAGTTGGTCATCCAAATCATTACGGTCAGTAATGACAACTATTGTCGGACTGTTTAAGGCACTTTGCAACAGATGTGCGTAAAACACCATAGAAAGCGACTTTCCGCTACCTTGCGTATGCCAGAACACACCGCCTTTACCGTCAGTTTGTGTCGCGTGTTTGGTTGATTCTATCGCTTTTTTAACTGCGAAATATTGGTGGTAACCGGCTAAAATCTTTGCCGCACCTTTGTTTTCGTTAGAAAAGCAAATAAAGTTTTTCAAAATATCCAACAGGCGCGATTTTTCAAAAATACCGTTAAAGAATGTGTCAAACTGCGCATATTTGGTGTTCTCGTAAGAACCGTCAACCGTCTTCCATTCCATAAAGCGTGTTTCATCAGATGTTATCGTTCCGGCTTTAGATACCGCCAAATCACTCATCACGCAGATTGCGTTATAAATAAAAATAGACGGGATTTCGTGCTTGTAGTTCTGAATTTGCCGGTACGCTTCAGAGACATCCGTTTCTTCACGTGATGGAGATTTTAATTCCATCAGCACCAAAGGCAAGCCGTTGATAAACAGCAGAACATCCGGACGTTTCTCGCTGTTTTCAATAAAAGTCCATTGGTTGGCAACAATAAAAGAGTTATTGTCCGGCTTTTCATAATCAATCAAATAAACCAGTGTATCACGAGGTTCGCCTTTTTCGGTATAATGGACAGTGATGCCGTTTTGCAAATAATCCATAAACAACGCGTTTTTCTGTGTCAATTCGGCATTTTCAAAATTTTTGAGCTTAAATAGTGCCTCATTTATCGCTTCCTCCGGCAATTTCGGATTGATTTGGTGGAGCGCATTTGTCAGCACCGACTCATAAAGCGGCGAAGTAAAATCTCTATCTTCCACATCCGGACCATAGACATGAATATATCCCATACCTTCAAACAACTCTATAACCGAGTTTTCATACGCTTCTTCATTCACCGGATTTATAAAATTGTTAGTCATTATTGGGCCTCCTGTTTATCAAAGGGCTTATCATAGCAATTTATGTTTTTATCTAATTCCACAGTTTTATCATTAGTAACTGCAAAAAATTGAAATTGTGTTAAATCTTTGAAAAATGGATTTTGGGCATTTGCAGTTACAAGTTTACAATCATATGGAGGAACAACCAAAGGAACTTGAACTGCATGCCAAAATGGAATTTCCTTTCCATCTTTTTTTAGAAAAATTTTATAAATATTTTCTGTTTTATTTTTATTATTTACAATTGCAATATCTCTTAAATGAAAGCCTCCATTCGGTTGAGCGCCATAAGACATAGGAAGAGTGACAGTTAAACTATGATCTGTTTTTTCTTTTTTATCATCTTCTGCAATTTTAGTCATAGTCTTATTAAGCTTAAACATAGCAAAGGTTAATATTAAAACAGAAGCGGATAAAAAGATATTAATACAGTCAGCCCAATTCATTTTCTACTCCTCGGTAAATGATAATTTATCAGCCGAAATGTTAACTTTTGAAACATCAATTTCCCCACTCATCAGTTTCGGTAATAACGTATCTCGTAACTGTGCAAGTCTTGTGCTTTCTTCTATGTTTCTTCCAATTAAATTAAACATAGGAGTTATTTCATTATTATATTTTTTCACGCGCTCCATATCTAATTCAGAAATAGGCATTATTTCTATATGTTGCGGATAAATATGTGGCTGTGCCGAACCTGTTTGGGAGTCAAAAATCTCCTTTTGACGTTTTTTTAACATTATAAACCAAAAATAAACATAAGGAGTCATCTTACTATCTATAAAAGATGAATCAGAAGACCAAACAGGAATATGCCATAAATTTACATATCCAGCATTTGCACCTGAAGCAGATATAGTTATAACGGGAGATGTTGTATTTGCGGTATTATGGTATGTTGAGGGAGATAGACCACCTGCAACGACAGGTACTTTTCCACTAACAGCATCCTTTGATAATAAATTTTTACCTCTCTTAGGTGAAATATATTTACCAATATTTATTTCGCCTGTAGATACCGAAGGAAAATACTCGTCAAACAAAGCCTGAGCCTGTTGTTCTAAATTATTATTTATCTTATTATTCAGCTCAATTTTATCATCCAGCGCACCCAACACCCCCGCAATTTTCTGTTGAATGTCTAGTGGTGGAAGAGATATTGG